>JBIJAP010000271.1:0-5329 GCA_044345715.1 Rubrivivax sp. | reverse complement strand
GCATCGTGGTGCGCGCCTCGCACTTCAGCCTGATCCCGCTGATGGTGGCCGACAGCCTGCTGGTGCTGACCACTGGGCGCCTGTTCTGCAGCCGCTACGTGGGCAGCCTGCCAGTGAAGATCGTGCGCTGCCCGGTGGAGATTCCGCCGCTGAGCTACTACCAGCTCTGGCACGAGCTCACGCACGCCACGCCGGCCCAACGCTGGCTGCGCGAGCAGGTGCGCGCCGTAGCCGGCGGGCTGATGAGGCCGGCCGCATGACGAGCTCTCCTGCGGCACCCTCGGTGCGCGCCATCCGCGCCGACCTGCTCGACTTCACCGCCACCCCGGCCTGGGGTGACGCCAGCGACAACCCCGGCGGCAGCGTGCGCTTCCGCCCCGATCACTGGCTGCTGATCGGCGCCGATGGCCGCATCACCGGCGTCCAGGCCGCCACGTTCGAGCCCGCGCCCGGCATCGAGCGCCACGACCACCGCGGCCAGCTGCTGCTGCCCGGCTTCGTCGACAGCCACGTGCACAGCCCGCAGGTGCCGGTGATGGCCAGCTACGGCACCGAGCTGCTCGACTGGCTGAACAACTACACCTTCCCGAGCGAAACCGCCTGGGCCGACGCCGGGCACGCCACGCGCGGAACCGAGCTCTTCCTCGACGCGCTGCTGGCCCACGGCACCACCACCGCGGCCGTCTACCCCACCGTGCACAAGGCCTCGGCCGAGGCGCTGTTTGCCGGCGCGCAGGCGCGCGGCATGCGCGTCATCGGCGGCAAGGTGCTGATGGACCGCCACGCCCCGGACGGCCTGCGCGACACGGTGGCGCAGGCCGAGCGCGACAGCATCGACCTCATCCAGCGCTGGCACGGCCGCGGCCGCTGCAGCTACGCGCTCACGGTGCGTTTTGCGCCCACGAGCACGCCCGAGCAGCTGGCCATGGCCGGCGCGCTGGCCCGCGCCGAACCCACGCTGTACATGCAGACGCACGTGGCCGAGAACCGCGACGAGGTGCGCTGGGTGGCCGAGCTGTTCCCGCAGGCCCGCAGCTACCTCGCGGTGTACGACGACGCCGGCCTGCTGCACCCGCGCAGCGTGCTGGCGCACGGCATCTGGCTCGACGCCGACGACCGCGCGCGCCTGGCCGCCAGCGGCGCGCACGTGGCGCACTGCCCCACCAGCAACCTGTTCCTCGGCAGCGGCCTCTACGCCTGGCGCGCGGCATCGGCGGCTGGCCACGCCACCAGCCTGGCCAGCGACGTGGGCGGCGGCACCAGCCTGTGCCTGCTGCGCAACGCCGCTGCCGCCTACACCGTGCAGGCGCTGCAGGGCGAGCGCCTCACGGCCTGGGTGGCGCTGCACGCGGCCACTCGCGGCGGCGCCGAGGCGCTGCACCTGGGCCACGAAGTCGGCACGCTGGAGCCCGGCCTGATGGCCGATGTGGCCGTGTGGGACTGGTCGGCCGGCAGCCTGGACGCCGAACGCCAGCGGGTGGCCCGCGGCTTGCATGAACGAGTCTTCGCCTGGATGACCCTGGCCGACGAACGCCATCTGGCCGCCACCTGGGTGGCCGGACAAGAACGCTACCGGAGGAGCACGACTTGAGCACCGCGCTGCGCCTGGAACTCACAGGCATCTCCAAGCAGTACCCGGCCGTGAAGGCCAACGACCGCGTCTCGCTGCGCGTCAAGCCCGGCGAGATCCATGCCGTGCTGGGCGAAAACGGCGCCGGCAAGAGCACGCTGATGAAGGTGATCTACGGCGCCGTGCAGCCCGACGAAGGAGTCATCCACTTCGACGGCCAGCCCGTGCGCGTCGCCAGCCCGGCGATGGCGCGCGCTTTGGGCATCAGCATGGTCTACCAGCACTTCAGCCTGTTCGACACGCTCACCGTGGCGCAGAACGTGTGGCTGGGCCTGGACAAGAGCCTGGCGCTGCCCGAAGTGACGGCGCGCATCCGCGAGGTCGCCACCGGCTACGGCCTGGATGTGGAGCCCGAGCGGCCGGTGCACACGCTCAGCGTCGGCGAGCGCCAGCGCGTGGAGATCGTGCGCGCGCTGCTGACGAACCCGAAGCTGTTGATACTGGACGAGCCCACCTCGGTGCTCACGCCGCAGGCCGTGGACAAGCTGTTCGTCGTGCTGCGCCGGCTGGCCGACGAGGGCACCAGCATCCTCTACATCAGCCACAAGCTCGACGAGATCCGCGCCCTCTGCCACCACTGCACGGTGCTGCGCGGTGGCAAGGTCACCGGCGAGGTCGACCCCACGCAGGAGAGCAACGCCAGCCTGTCGCGCCTGATGATCGGCGCCGAGCCGCCGGCGCTGAAGCACGACACCCACCACACCGCCGGGCCGGTGGCGATGGCCGTGCAGCGCCTGTCGTTGCCGACGGCCGACCCCTTCGGCGTGGCGCTTGAGGGCATCGCGCTGGAGCTGCGGGCCGGCGAGATCCTCGGCATCGCCGGGGTCTCCGGCAACGGCCAGCAGGAGCTGATGGCGGCGCTGTCGGGCGAAGACGTGCGCGCCCCGGCCGGCAGCATCACGCTATTCGGCCAGGACATCTCGCGCCTCCCGCCGCAGCGGCGGCGCGCACTGGGCCTGCACTTCGTGCCCGAAGAGCGCCTGGGCCGCGGCGCCGTGCCCACGCTCAGCCTGGCCGAGAACACGCTGCTCACGCGCAGCGCCGGCATCGGCCGTGGCGGCTGGCTGGCGCGCGGCGAGGTCGCGGCGCTGGCGCAGAAGCTGATCGCGCGCTTCCAGGTCAAGGCCGGCGGGCCGGGGGCGGCGGCCAAGTCGCTGTCGGGCGGCAACCTGCAGAAGTTCCTCGTCGGCCGCGAGATCGACGCCGCGCCCAAGGTGCTGATCGTCGCCCAGCCTACCTGGGGTGTGGACGTGGGCGCGGCGGCCCTCATCCGCGGCGAGCTGCTCGCGCTGCGCGACGCCGGCTGCGCGGTGCTGGTGGTGAGCGAGGAGCTCGACGAGCTGTTCGAGATCAGCGACCGGCTCGTCGTCATCGCACGCGGGCGGCTTTCGCCCGCCTTGCCCGCCGCCGAGGCCACGGTGGAGCAGATCGGCACCTGGATGTCGGGCCTGTGGGACGCCTCCACCGCCACAGCCACCGCCAGCGAGGGCCGCCATGCTGAAGCTTGAAGCCCGCGCCGCGCCCTCGCAACTGATGACGGTGGCCAGCCCGCTGCTGGCGCTGCTGCTCACCGCCCTGGTGGCCGCGCTCATCCTGGCCGGCATCGGCCAAGACCCGCTGGCCGGCCTGCGCGTGCTGTTCCTCGAGCCGCTCACCGGGCGACGCCAGATCAGCGAGGTGCTGCTGAAGGCCACGCCGCTGATCGTCATCGCACTCGGGCTGGCCGTGTGCTACCGCGCCAACGTGTGGAACATCGGCGCCGAGGGGCAGTTCCTGCTCGGCTGCGTGGGCGCCGGTGGCATGGCCATCTGGCTCACGACGCAGGGCATCGTGCTGCCCAAGGTGGTAGGCATTCCACTCGTGCTGCTGGCCGGCATGCTGGGCGGGCTCCTGTGGGCGGCGCTGGTGGCGCTGCTGCGCGACCGCTTCAATGCCAACGAGATCCTCGTCAGCCTGATGCTGGTGTACGTGGCGCAGCAGGTCGTCAACGCGCTGGTCTTCGGCCCCTGGAAAGACCCGCAGGGCTTCAACATGCCGCAGTCGGTGGGCTTCCAAGCCAGCCTGCACCTGCCGCCGCTGCTCGAGCGCACGCGGCTGCACATCGGCTTCGTGATCGCGCTCGTGCTGGCGCTGGTGGTGACGCTGTTCCTGTTCCGCAGCTTCCGCGGCTTTCAGCTGCAGGTGGGCGGGCTGGCACCGGCCGCAGCGCGCTACGCGGGCTTTTCGGCGCGCTCGGCGCTGTGGACGGCGCTGCTGCTGTCAGGCGCGCTGGCCGGTCTGGCCGGGGCCATGGAAGTGGCCGGGCCGACCAAGCAGGTGACGCCGTACCTCAGCACCGGCCTCGGCTTCACGGCCATCATCGTGTGCTTCGTCGGGCGGCTCAATCCGCTGGGCATCGTCGCGGCGGGCGTGCTGCTGTCGCTGATGCTGATTGGCGGCGAACTCGCGCAGAGCCGCCTCGGCCTGCCCAACGCCATGGCCAGCGTGCTGCAGGGGCTCTTGCTGCTCATCCTGCTGGCCTGCGACACCTTCATCCACCAGCGGCTGCGCTGGGTGCCCTCCAGAAAGTCGTCGAACAAGGCCGTGGCATGAACGAAACCGCCCTGCTCATCAACACCGCGCTGGCCAGCGGCACCACGCTGGCACTGGCCGCGCTGGGCCTGCTGATCAACGAACGCGCCGGCGTGCTGAACCTGGGGGCCGAGGGCATGATGCTCGTGGCCGCGGTGGCCGGCTTCGCGGCGGCGCTGCTCACAGGCAGCGACACGCTGGGCTTCATGGCCGCCGCGGCGGCGGGCGCGGCGCTGGCCGCCGTGTTCGGCCTGCTGGTGATCTTCCTCAACACTAACCAGTACGCCACCGGCCTGGCGCTCAGCCTGTTCGGCTACGGCTTCTCGGCCTTCGTGGGCGTGGCCATGGTCGGCAAGAGCCTGAGCCCGCGCGAGCAGGTGGCGATTCCGGTGCTGTCGGACCTGCCCTTCGTCGGGCCGGCGCTGTTCAGCCATCACCCCATGGTTTATGTGGCGATGGCGCTGGCGGCGGCGATCGCGTGGTTTTTTTACCGCACCCGTTCGGGGCTGCTGCTGCGCGCCATCGGCGAGAACCCCGAACCCGCGCATGCGCTGGGCTACCCGGTGCGCGCCATCCGCATGGCTGCCGTGTGCGCCGGCGGTGCGCTGTGCGGGCTGGCCGGGGCCTACATCTCACTGGTCACCGCGCCGCTGTGGGTGGAGGGCCTGACCGCGGGCCGCGGCTGGATTGCACTGGCATTGACGGTGTTCGCCACCTGGCGGCCGGCACGCGCGCTGCTGGGGGCTTATCTCTTTGGCGGCGTGACGGTGCTGCAGCTCAACCTGCAGGCGCAGGGCGTGCAGATCTCGAGCCACCTGCTGACCATGCTGCCCTACGTGGCCACCATCGTGGTGCTGGCCCTGATCAGCCGCAACACGGCCTTCATCCGCCTGAACATGCCGGCTTCGCTAGGGAAACCGTTCAGGCCCGGCTCATAATTTCGTCACGAATCGTTTGTTTTCCGCCCCACCCACCCCTCCCCGTCCACCCCAGGAGAAGTAGCTCGATGAACCCCATCCTCACCCGCCGCCTGTTCGCACTGGCCGGCATCACGGCAGCCGCCACGCTGGCCGGATGCGGCAAGAAGGAAGAGGCGCCGGCACCGGCCGCCGCAGCCCCGGCTGCCGC
>JBIJAP010000270.1:0-5355 GCA_044345715.1 Rubrivivax sp. | reverse complement strand
CGTTGGTGTGCTTGGCGATGGCGGCCGTGCGCTTGCGGTCGAGCCAGAACTTCTTCCGCGCGTCGGCACTTACCGCCACGAAGCCCTCACCCGAGCGCGAGTTGGCGATGCGCACCACCTCGCTGGTGGCGCGCGCCACCGCCGAGTCGTCGTGGCCGACGATGTCGCCGATGAGCACCATCTTCGGCAGGCCCGAACGCGAGTTCGAGCCCGCATGGCGCTTGCTCTTCGTCGCGTAGCCCACGGCCTTGAGATAGCGGTCGTCGAGGTGCTCCAGCCCCGCCAGCAACACGCCCTCGCCCTGCAGCGAGAACAGGTAGTCCTTGATCTCGACGATGCTCGGCACCGCGTCCTTGGCGTTGCCGAAGAACTCCAGGCACACCGTGCGCACGTGCGCCGGCATCTTGTGCACGATCCAGCGGGCGCTGGTGATCAGGCCGTCGCAGCCTTCCTTCTGGATGCCCGGCAGGCCGGCGAGGAACTTGTCGGTGACGTCCTTGCCCAGGCCCTCCTTGCGGAACACGCTGCCGGGGATGTCGAGCCGCTCGGTGCGCTCGAGCTTCTTGCCGGTGGCGTCGAAGTGGCGCAGCTCGAAGCTGGCAACGGGCGCGTCGTGGATCTTGCCCAGGTTGTGGTCCAGTCGCACCACCTCCAGCCAGGTGGCCTGCGGCGTGACCATCTTCCAGCTCGCCAGGTTGTCGAGCGCCGTGCCCCAGAGCACGGCCTTCTTGCCGCCGGCGTTCATGGCGATGTTGCCGCCGATGCAGCTGGCCTCGGCGCTGGTGGGATCGACCGCGAACACGTAGCCCGCGCGCTCGGCGGCATCGGCCACGCGCTGCGTCACCACGCCGGCTTCGCTGTACACCGTGGCCACGGGCTGCACCAGGCCGGGAAGCGTGACCAGCTCCACCTCGCTCATGGCCTCGAGCTTTTCGGTGTTGATGACCGCGCTCTTCCACGTCAGCGGCACCGCGCCGCCCGTGTAGCCGGTGCCGCCGCCGCGCGGGATGATCGTCAGGCCCAGCTCCACGCAGCCTGCCACCAGCGCGGCCATCTCGGCCTCGGTGTCGGGCGTGAGCACGACGAAGGGGTACTCGACGCGCCAGTCGGTGGCGTCGGTCACGTGGCTGACGCGGCTCAGGCCATCGAACTTGATGTTGTCCTTGGTGGTGACGCGGCCCAGCGTGCGGCGCGTGGCCTTGCGTAGATCCCACACCCCGCGGAAGCGCGCGGCAAAGGCCTCCACCGCAGCGCGGGCGGCCGAGAGCAGCTCACCCACCAGCGCGTCGCGCGCGGCGTCGGCGGCCGGCGTGCGGCGCTTGCCGACCTCGCCGAGCCGGTGTTGCAGCGCGTCGATCAGCAACTGCCGGCGCTTCGGGTTCTCGAGGAGGTCGTCTTCGAGGTAGGGGTTGCGCTGCACGACCCAGATGTCACCCAGCACCTCGTAGAGCATGCGCGCGCTGCGGCCGGTGCGGCGCTCTTCACGCAGCTGCTGCAGGATCTCCCAGGCCCGGCGGCCGAGCAGGCGGATGACGATCTCGCGGTCGGAGAACGAGGTGTAGTTGTACGGAATCTCGCGCAGGCGCACCGCGTCGGTGTCGGCCGCCAGGGCGGCGGCGTCCGCGGCGATCGCGGCAGGGGTCGGCAGGGCTAGGGGGGCGTTCATGGAAGGCTCAGGTAGGCCCGCCGCGAGGGCGGCGTGGGCGCGTGTCTGCCGTGTGCAACGAGGGTTAATGCTAGTCGAATGCCCTGGCATGACGGCCCCGGGGCCATGTCTTGCCGAGGCGACCACGCTCTGCCTTCGAAGGCCTGCGCCAAACGGGCTATCCCCGATTGCGAAGAAGGCCGCCTGCCGCGAGAAACACGATTGTCATACGGCGCCCTGACACTCGCGCCCGCCAGGCCGCCGCCCGACCCGGGCGGCGCGCCCTTGAACACACCCCGACCGAGGAGATCCCATGAGCGTTACCACTTGCTTGCAGCCGCTGCGCCGCGCCGTCCTTGCCGCGGCGATCGGCGCCGCCGTTGCGCTGCCCGCCGCGGCGCAACCGCGCCCCGTCGAGATCCAGATGTGGATGGGCCTCACGGGCCAGGGCGACGAACTGCTCACCCGCTTCGGCGAAGACTTCAACAAGACGCAGAGCGACTACCGCGTGGTGGTGTCGTTCAAGGGCCAGTACCCCGAGCAGCGCGCCGCGGCCGTGGCCGCGTTCCGCGCCGGCAGCCCGCCGCACATCATGCAGATGTTCGACGCCGGCAGCGGCGACATGATGCAGGCCAAGGGCGCCGTGGTGCCGGTGAGCGAAGTGTTCCGCCGCGCCGGGCTGCAGTTCAACCCGGCCGACTTCATCGGCCCGGCCCAGGGCTACTACGGCCTGCCGAGCGGTGAACTGCTGTCGATGCCGTTCAACGTGAGCACCACCGTCCTGTTCTACAACAAGGACGCCTTCCGCAAGGCCGGCCTCGACGCCGAGAAGCCGCCGCAGACCTGGCCGCAGCTCATCGAGGCCGCCAAGAAGATCCGCAGCACCAACGCGGCCGCCTGCGGCTACACCACCACCTGGATGGCCTGGGTGATGCTCGAGCAGTTCTCGTCGCGCCACAACATCGCCTTCGGCACCAAGGGCAACGGCCGCGCCGGGCTCGATGCCACGCTGCAGCTGGCCAACAACAAGCTGCTCGAGCGCCAGCTGCAGACGCTGGTCGACATGCAGAAGGACAAGAGCTTCGACTACGGTGGCCGCAGCAATGACGCCGCCGCCAAGTTCATCAGCGGCGAGTGCGCGATGCTCACGCAGAGCTCCGGCGGCCTGGGCGCCATCGCCCGCGACGCCAAGTTCGCCTTCGGCACCGCGCAGATGCCGCACTGGCCCGACGTGAAGGGCGCGCCCTTCGCCACCACCATCGGCGGTGCCTCGCTGTGGGTGTTCAACGCACCAAACCGCAGCCAGGCCGAGTTCCGCGGCGTGGCGCAGTTCCTCAACTTCCTGCGCAGCGACAAGGTCATGACGGAGTGGGCCAAGACCACCGGCTTCCTGCCTGCCACGAACACCGCCTTCAAGGCCATGCAGGACGAGGGCTTCTTCACCAAGAACCCGGGCCGTGACGTGCCCATCCTCAGCCTGATCAACGCCACCAAGGGCGAAAACACCAACGGCTACCGCTTCGGCCGCTGGACCGAGATCCGCGACGTGTTCCACGAAGAGGTCGAGAAGGCGCTGCAGGGCAATCAGACGCCCGCCGACGCGCTGCGCAACACCGAGCGCCGCGGCAACGCGCTGCTGCGCGCCTTCGAGCGCTCGGCCAGCTGAGCGTCTTCGCCCCCGTTGCAACCTCGCGGCGGCCCTCACAGGGCCGCCGCTCTTTTGCTCGCGGCTGCAACCCGCGCCACCGCTAGCATCGCGCCTCCATGCAACGTCGCGTCGTCTTCCCCCACCGGCTGTTGCCGTGGCTGCTGCTCGGGCCGCAACTGGCGGTGACGCTGGTCTTCTTCTACTGGCCCGGCGGGCAGGCGCTGTACATGAGCCTGCTGCAGCAAGACGCCTTCGGCATGAGCGTGCAGTTCGTCGGCCTGGAGAACTTCCGCGCCGTGTTCGCCGACGAAGGCTATGTGCAGGCCTTCTGGCGCACCTTGTACTTCTCAGCCGCGGTCACGCTGCTGGCCATGGTGCCGGCGCTGGTGCTGGCCGTGATGGCCGACCACGTGGTGCGCGGCTCGGTGGCCTACACCACGGCCATGCTCATTCCGTACGCCATCGCGCCGGCCGTGGCCGGCGTGCTGTGGCTCTTCATGTTCAATCCCTCGCTTGGCGTGCTCGCCTGGTGGCTGAAGGCGCTGGGCGTGGACTGGAACCCCACGCTCGACGGATCTGATGCGATGTGGCTCGTCATCCTGGCCTCGGCCTGGAAGCAGGTGGCCTACAATTTCCTGTTCTTCCTGGCCGGGCTGCAGAGCATTCCGAAGAGCCTGCTCGAGGCCGCCGCGATTGATGGCGCACGGCCGATGCGGCGCTTCTGGACCATCATCTTCCCGCTGCTCTCGCCGACCACCTTCTTCCTGCTCGTCGTCGGCCTGGTCTACGCCTTCTTCGACACCTTCGGCGTCATCAGCGCCGTCACGCAGGGCGGGCCGGCCGCGGCCACCGAGACGCTGGTCTACAAGGTCTACAAGGACGGCGTGCACAACCTCGACCTCGGCGGCAGCGCCGCGCAGAGCGTGGTGCTGATGCTGATGGTGGTGGCGCTGACGGTGCTGCAGTTCCGCTTCGTCGAGCGCCGGGTGCACTACGGATGAACAGCGCCGCCGCCACAGCCGACCCGCTGCGCCCCGGCATGGCCTGGCTGGCGCACGCGGTGCTGTGGCTGGGCATCGCCGTCACGGCGTTTCCGCTGTACATCGCCTTCGTTGCCAGCACGCTGACGGCCCCCGACGTGGCCCAGGCCCCGATGCCCATCTTGCCCGGCCCGCACGGCCTGGACACCTACCGCACCATCCTGCTGCAGGGCCTGCAGGGCACCTACCTCAGCCCGCCGGTGTGGCAGATGATGTGGAACAGCCTGCTGATGGCGCTGATCATCACCGCCGGCAAGGTCGTGCTCAGCCTGATGTCGGCCTACGCCATCGTCTTCTTCCAGTTCCCCGGCCGCATGGTGGCGTTCTGGCTGATCTTCCTGACGCTGATGCTGCCGGTGGAGGTGCGCATCATGCCCACCTACGAGGTCGTCAGCGATCTCGGCCTCATCAACAGCATGACGGGGCTGACGCTGCCGCTGATCGCCAGCGCCACCGGCACGCTGCTGTTCCGGCAGTTCTTCCTGACCGTCCCCGACGAGCTGGTCGAGGCCGCGCGCATCGACGGCGCCGGGCCGCTGCGCTTCTTCAAGGACGTGGTGCTGCCGCTGTCGGCCACCAACATCGCCGCGTTGTCGGTCATCCTGTTCATCTACGGCTGGAACCAGTACCTCTGGCCGCTGCTCATCACCACCGACAACCGGCTCGACACCATCGTGGTGGGCATCACCAAGATGATCGGCACCGGCGACGCCACCACCGACTGGCCGCAGGTCATGGGCACCACGCTGCTGGCGGTGCTGCCGCCGGCCCTGGTGGTGGTGCTGATGCGGCGCTGGTTCGTCAAGGGCCTGGTCGACTCCGAAAAGTAAAGAGCCAAGGAAACGAATGGCAGCCATCAGTCTGCGCCAGGTGGTCAAGCGCTACGGCAGCGGGGCCACGGCCAACCCGGTGATCCACGGCGTCGACGCCGAGATCACCGACGGCGAGTTCGTCGTCATCGTCGGCCCCAGCGGCTGCGGCAAGAGCACGCTGCTGCGCATGGTGGCGGGCCTGGAGGCCAT
>JBIJAP010000015.1:0-18364 GCA_044345715.1 Rubrivivax sp. | reverse complement strand
CCATAAACGCCAACGGTGGCGTTCGCCGCGGTTTCCTCCCCCGAGGCTTGTGCGACACCTGCCCTCAGGTCATCGCTGTTCGATGCTCGGTGGCGCGGCCCGGGCAGGCATCCCACAACCCTTAACAATGGCGGCCGTTGGGGCCTTGCACGGCCATGGCCACCGAACGGCCCGAAGGCGCCAGCTCGACGTGGCCCACGGGCGAGTCGGCGAAGAACACCTCCGCCGGCACCGGCGCAGAAGCTGTTGCCTGAGCCCACGCCGGTACCGCGGGGAGCGCCACAGCCAGCACGGCCAGCAATCGATGCATCGTCGTCATGCGTACTCCTTTGTTTCAGCCCCGTGGCAGGCGATGCACTCAGCGCAGAGGCGCCGCGGCCTTGCAATGCTGCGCGATGTAGGCCTCGTGCGTGGGCATCACCTCCACGCATTTGGCGATGACGGCCTCGACGCTGGCCAGGTACTCGGCCGTTTCGCGCTCGTCGATCAGAGCGGTCAGCGGGTGCTGGCGCTCGGCCACCAAGCCCTGGCCCTCGAAGACCTGCAGCCAGGCCACTTCGGCAAACAGCTCGCCGGCCTCGCGGAAGATGCGGCCGTGGCTGCGGTACAGCGCCATGCGCCGCGTCAGCGAGGCCGGCACCTCCATCGTGCGCACATGACGCCAGAACGGTGTGTCGTCGCGTGCGGTGAGGTGGTAGTGCAGGATGAGGAAGTCGCGGATGGTCTCGAACTCCATCCGGTTCTGGCGGTTGAATTCGTCGATGTCAGCCTGCGCGAAACCGCGGTCGGGCCAGAGGCTGATGAGCCGCGCGATGCTGGCCTGGATGAGGTGGATGCTGGTGCTCTCCAGCGGCTCCATGAAGCCCGAACTAAGACCCACGGCGACCACGTTGTGGTTCCAGCCCAGCCGCCGCATGCCGGTGGTAAAGCGCAGCGGTCGCGGCACGGCCAGCGCCTCGCCGGGCAGGTGAGCCAGCAATACCGCCGTGGCCTCGTCATCGCTGATGAAGCGGCTGCAGTAGACATGCCCGTTGCCGATGCGGTGCTGCAGCGGGATGCGCCACTGCCAGCCCGCACTGCGCGCGGTGGCGCGCGTGTACGGCGTGATCGGCTGCACCGAGGCGCAGGGCACGGCCATCGCGCGGTCGCAGGGCAGCCAGTGCGTCCAGTCTTCGTAGCCGGTCTTCAGCGCCTGCTCGATCAGCAGGCCGCGGAAGCCCGAGCAGTCGATGAACAGCTCGCCCTCGACGCGCTGGCCGTTGTCGAGCGTGACGGCCGAGATGTGGCCTTCGAGGCCGGCGGCCATGGTCTGCGATACGTCGACGATCTTGCCCTCGATGCGCTGCACGCCCCAGCCCTCGGCCAGCTTGCGCAGGTACTTCGCGTACAGCGAGGCGTCGAAGTGGAAGGCGTGCGCGATCTCGGCCAGCGGCGAGTTGCCCAGCGACGCGTCCGCGCGCATGAACTTGTTCGCCTTGGCCGCCGCGCGGGTGATGGAGTAACGCTCCAGTTCACTGGCGCTGCCGGCGGCGCGCAGGCGGTTCCAGTACTGGTCGAAGCCCACCGTCCAGAGGTCTTGCCCGATGCGGCCGAAGCCGTGCATGTAGCTGTCGCCCAGGCGGCCCCAGTCGACGAACTCGATGCCGAGCTTGAAGGTGCCCTGGGTCTCGCGCAGGAACTCGTCTTCGTCGATGCCCAGCACGGCATTGAAGCGCTGGATCATCGGGATCGTGGCCTCGCCGACGCCGACGATGCCGATCTCGTCGCTTTCCACGAGACGGATGCGCACGCGCTCGGCGGCCTCGTTGATGCGCAGCACCTTGGCCAGCGCCGCGGCCGTCATCCAGCCGGCGGTGCCGCCACCGACGATGACGACGTCCTTGATGAGGGTGTCTTGCATGGTCTCTTGATCCTAGGGTGCCAGCGCCAGAAGAAAAGCCCCCGCCGCGGGCGCGGGGGGGGCTTTAGGGGCGAACCCCGGTCGCCGGTGGCTCAGAACTTGTAGTTCAGGCCGACCTGGTAGAACTTGCCGTCCTTCTTGTTCTCGACCTGGTTCGCGAGCACGTTGGGATCGCCGCTGCGGTAGCGGATGAACGGCGTGTTGTCGTTGTTGCTGACCTCGCCACGAATGGCCAGACCCTTCAGGATGCCGCTCTGGATTTCGTAGCCGACCTGGATGTCGGTGATCGTCTCGCCCTTGATGTAGGTCAGGCGGCGGTCACCGGCGAAGTCGGCCACCTCGCCGACGAAGTCCGAGCGCTTGCGGGCCGCCACGCGGGCCGAGAAGCCCCACTTCTCGAAGTACACGGCGTAGTTCGTCACAGTCTTCGACAAGCCCGGCAGCGGGATGTTGGCCGTGGCCACCGAGTCGACTGCCACACCGGCGGTCGGGATGTTCACGCTGCTGCTGGTGTCGGAATGGCTGAGGAAGAAGCCGAAGCCGTCGAGCACGTTGCTCACCATGTTCAGCGGGAAGTTCGCCGACAGCTCGACACCCGAGATGCGGCCGCCCGAGCCGTTGACCGGCTGCGTGAAGCTGCCGATGAGCACGTCCGACACGCCCGGGGGCGCCGGCGGGATCGTCACGCCCGGCGGCAGGAAGCGGCGGAAGTCGTAGTTGCGGTCGGTGACGTTGACGATGAAGGTCTTCAGGTCCTTGTAGAACAGTGCCGCGCCGAAGTAGGCCTTGGAACCGAAGTACTTTTCGTAGGACAGGTCGATCTGGTTGGCGCGGAACGGCTCGAGCTTGGCGTTGCCGCCGCTGCCGGTGAAGCGGTTCTCGGTGGCGTTGAAGTCGAAGGTGCGGCTCGCGCGCATGTCGTCGACCTTCGGACGCGCCATCACCTGGGCCACGCCCATGCGCAGGATGCCGATGTTGCCGAGGTCCCAGTTCAGGTTCAGGCTCGGCAGCACGTCGGTGTAGGTGGTGCCCTCGGTGAACTCGGGCGCCGGGCAGATGGCGTCCGACGTGCAGGTGCGGCGGTCGACGTTGAAGGCACGCGAGCTCTGGTCGGTCTGCACGAACTGCAGGCCGACATTGCCGCGCAGACCCTTGCCCATCAGCTCGGTGTCGAGGTCGGCCCGGGCGTAGAAGGTGTTGACTTTTTCGCTGACGAACCAGTCCTTGTTGAAGATGTCGGCGTTGAGCTTGCTCTCCACGCGGTAGATCGAGCCGATCGACTCGGACGAGTCGAACGAGGGCACGCTGATGCTGCCGCCGCCCGGCATCGGGATGGCCGTAGTGGCGCCACCCGGCACGGCCGCCGAGGCGAGGCCCGTGGTGTCGCCCAGGATGACCAGGCGGCCTTCGGTGAACGAGCGCTCCTTCTCGCGCTTGGAGACATGCACGCCGCCTTCGATAGCCACCAGCGGGCCCCAGGAGACGTCGCTCTTCAGCGCCAGGCGCAGGCCGTTGATTTCGTCTTCCACCTTCGGCAGCTTGCTATAGCCGGCCTGCGGCTGCGCCGTGCCACCACCCCAACCCTGCACGTCGGTCAGGCGGATGATGTTGCGGTTGGTGTAGTTGATGCCCGGCGTGAAGACGCCGTTGTTGGTGAAGCGGATGGTATCGAGTTGCGCCGTGCCCAGGGTGCTCTGCGCAGTGCCGGCGGTCGTCTCGATGATGCCGCCGCGGCGCTCGGCGCGGCTGTGGCTCACGTCGGCGATGCCGGTGAAGCCGCCGAGCTTGAACTGCGTGTTCCAGCCGATCGCCAGGTTCTCGTCCTTGGTGCTTTCGCTGTCGTTGCGCACCACGGCGCGTACGTTGTTGAAGACACCGGCCGTGACGGTGCTGCCGCTGGTCGTGGCCTCGGTCAGCACGCCGGCGAGGTCGTAGTTGAAAGTGCCGTTCCAGGAGTCGTTCAGCGGCGCCTGGAAGCCGGTGGTCGTCTTGACCTTGTCGAAGGTGCTGTGGAAGATATCCAGCGTGGTACTGAAGTCCTTGTTCGGCTTGAACTGCACCGTGGCGGCGACGCCGTCACGCTTGCGGTTTTCCTGGTCGGCGAAGATGCCGAAGCCGTTGTAGGGCACGTTCAGGTCGGCGCCAGCGCCGTTGAGCTTGGCCGTGCCACCACCCCAGCTGTCGAAGCGCGCCGTGGCGCCGCCCTGCTCGTCGAGGCGGGCGAAGCCGATCGCCACGCCGAGCTTGCGGTCGAGGAACTGGTCGACGTAGCTGATGGCGTAGCGGTCGCCGTCGCCCTCGGTGCCGGCGCCCCCGACGTTGAGCTTGTTCTTGCGGTAGGACAGCGCCACCTGGCGCTTGGCAAAGTCCAGCGGCCGCACGGTCTGCATGTCGATCGTGCCCGACAGGCCCTGGCCCACCAGCGCGCCATCGGGCGTCTTGTAGATCTTCACGCCAGCCAGCAGCTCGGCCGGGTACTGGTCGAACTCGACGCTGCGGCTGTCGCCGGTGCTGGCCTGCTCACGGCCGTTCAGCAGGCTGGTCGCAAAGTCGGGCGGGGTGCCGCGGATGCTGATCTGGTTGGCACGGCCGGCCGTGCGCTGCGAGGCCACGCCCGGCAGGCGCGAGATGCTCTCGGCGATGGAGGTGTCGGGCAGCTTGCCCAGGTCTTCGGCAGAGATCGCTTCGACGATCTGGTCGGCGTTTTTCTTGACGCTGATGGCGCTCTCGATGCCACGGCGGATGCCGGTGATCGTGACCACCGTGCCGGCGTCGGCGGCGGCTGGCGCAGCGGCCTGCTGGGCGTAGGCCACGCCACTGGTGGCCAGCACGGCCGCCACGGCGGCGGCCACCGGGGTGGCGCGCCACAGCGCGGAACTCGTGCGTGCGGGTTGGTACTTCTTCATGTTGTCTCCTGCGACTCTGGAGGGGTCTGTGGGGGCTGCCGGCCGGGCCTGCTTCAGGCGCTGGTCGGTACCAAAAGGTTCGAAACGGCGATCGGGGACCCGAACTTTGTATCAAAACTAGATCATCCGTACCCCTGCGGAAACCCTAGATCGGTGCGCATTCAGGGCCGCTAGGGTGCGATCCTGTGCCTTCTAGCCCGTGAATCGCCACGGGGAGGCGCTCGATGACGCACCGAGTTGGGGAATGTCGACGCCATGAGCATCCGTTTTGTAGCGAAACTACAGTTCTTGCTCACCGCAGCGAGCGCCGTGCTGGCCTTGGCGCCGGCGGCTGCCCAACAGCGGCTGCACGTGCCCTCGCCCGACTGGCGCGACCAGATCCTGTACTTCGTCATGACCGACCGCTTCGCCGACGGCGACCCGGCGAACAACGACCAGGGTGCCGGCGAGTACCGCCCGGGCGAACGCAGCCGCTACCAGGGCGGCGACTTCAAGGGCCTCGTCGACCGCCTCGACTACATCTGCGGCCTCGGCGCCACGGCGCTGTGGATCACGCCGCCGGTGGCCAACCAGTGGCTCAGCCCCGACGGCAGCTACAGCGGCTACCACGGCTACTGGGCGCAGCACTTCAAACAGGTCGATCCGCACCTGGGCACGCTGGCCGACTACCAGCACCTGAGCGGCGCGCTGCACCGCCAGGGCCTGTACCTGGTGCAGGACATCGTGGTCAACCACACCGGCAACTTCTTCAGTTATGGCGCGGGCTGGCGCGCCGACGACACACACCGCGCTTGGCGCGCCTTTCAGCCGCATGCCGGCTCGCCACCGGTGTCGCGCCCGAGCCAGCCGCCGTTCGACCAGAACGACCCGCGCGACCCGGCCCAGCGCGCCGCCGGCATCTACCACTGGACGCCCGACATCGCCGACTACACCAACCCCGTGCAGGAGGCCACCTTCCAGATGTCGGGCCTCGACGACCTGAACACCGAGAACCCCGTCGTGCGCCGTGCGCTGCGCGACAGCTTCGGCTACTGGGTGCGCGAGGTGGGCGTGGACGCCTTCCGCGTGGACACCGCGTTCTACGTGCCGCCGGGCTTCTTCGATGACTTCCTGCGCTCGCGCGACGCCGCCGCGCCGGGCATCGAGCGCGTGGCGCGCGCCACGGGCCGCGAGCGCTTCTTCACCTTCGGCGAGGGCTTCGGCATCGACAAGCCCTTCCGCGACGAGCAGGCGAAGAAGATCGACCGCTGGCTGCGCGAAGGCGGCCGCCCGGGCGGGCGCCCTTTGATGCCGGGCATGCTGAACTTCCCGCTCTACGGCGCCTTCGGCGACGCCTTCGCCCGCGGGCGGCCGCCCGCGGAGCTGGCGCACCGCATCCGCCAGACGATGGCGCTGCATGCCCATCCTCACTTGATGCCGACCTTCGTCGACAACCACGATGTCGACCGCTTCCTGAAGGGCGGCACGCTGCCCGGGCTGCGCCAGGCGTTGCTGGCGATGATGACGCTGCCGGGCATCCCGGTGCTGTACTACGGCACCGAGCAAGGCTTCACCGAGCCGCGCGCCAGCATGTTCGCGGCCGGCTGGGGCTCGGGCGGGCGCGACCACTACGACACGCAGGCGCCGCTGTACCGCGACATCGCGGCGATGGCCGCCTTGCGCCGCGGAAGCCAAGGCCGGAGCGTCTTCACGCGCGGCGTGCCGCGCGTGCTGCATGCCGAGGCCGCCGCGCCGGGCGCCGTGGCCTGGGCCATGGAACACACCGAGGGCCGCACGCCACAGCGCGCGCTGGTGGTGATGAACACCGCCGACCAACCGGCGCTGCTGCCCGCGGTGCCCACCGGCTGGCCGGCCGGCACGGTGCTTGAAGGCGCCTACGGGCTCGACGGCACGCCGGCGCGCCAGGTGGTGGGCGCCAGCGGGCGCCTGACGCTGGCGCTGGCGGCGCGCAGCGGCCAGGTGTGGCACGCCGTGGCGCCGCGCGACAGCGAGGCATCGGCCGCATCGTCCGCGTCGCCCGCGTCACGCCAGACCGCCCCGCAACTGCGCCCGCTGGCTTCGGGCCGCGTGCGGGGCGACTTCGTCGTGCAAGGCCAGGTGCCTGCGGGCGCGAGCGGCCCGTGGCGCCTGGTGGTGGACGGCGACCTGGCCCGCGCCACGCCGCTGCAGCCCAATGCGCAGGGCCGCTTCCGCGCCACGGTCGACACCGGTGCGATGGTCGAGCCCCGCGTGGCCCACCAGCTCACGGTGTGGGCCGAGGGCCAGCCGGCCGCGGCGCCCTTGTCCTTCCGCGTCGACCGCCCCTGGGCCCTGGCCGCGCAGGCCGACGACCCCGCCGGCGACGACCACGGCGCCGTCGGCCCGCACGCCGGCCGCTACGTCTACCCGACCGACCCGAGCTGGGGCCCGAACCGCCAGATGGATCTGCGCGCTGTGTCCGTCGCCACGGCCGGTGGCGCGCTGCGGCTGTCGCTCACCACGCAGCGCCTGACGACCTCGTGGAACCCGGCCAACGGCTTCGATCACGTGCTGTTCACCGTGTTCATCGAACTGCCCGACGAGGGCCCGGGTGCGGCGGTGATGCCGCTGCAGGACGGCACGCTGCCCGAGGGGCTGACGTGGCATCGCCGGCTGCGCGTGGGCGGCTGGAGCAATGCGCTGTTCACGCACGAAGGCGCCAGCGCCAGCACCGAGGGCCAGCCCGTCGCACCGGGCGCGGCGGTGCAGGTGGACGCCCCTCGCCACACCGTCACGCTCACGCTGCCGGCCGCGGCGCTGGGTGGCCGCCGCGCGCTGGCCGGGGCGCGCCTGTGGGTCACGACCTGGGACTACGACGCGGGTTACCGCTCGGTGGCGCCCGAGCCCGGCGGCCACACGATGGGCGGCGCGGCCCTGGGTTCGCCGAAGGTGATGGACGCCTCGGCCGTGCTGCGGTTGCGCTGAGCGGCGCCGCTGCCGGGCCGACACCAAATTCGCATAAATTCCCCGCTTTGCCCATTGGGCGGCGCGCCTTGCGTGCCGAGAGATTCATGAAACCCTTCTCCCTTGCCGCGAGCTGGCTCACGGCGCTGTCCTTCACGGCCCTTGCGGTGGCACTGACGGCGGCCCGTCCCGCGGCGGCGGCGGAGCCGCTAAGCGTGCTCATCAACCCCGGCGACGTGGGCGAGCAGTCGCGCTCGTCGCGCTACCAGCTGCTCGCGGCTGCCGTGGGCGACGCCGTCAAGAATGCCCGCGCCGGCGAGACCAAGCCGACGCTGTCGTTCGACGCCACCGCCGACCTGGCCGCTACGCGCGCGCAGATGCACGATGTCTACGTGGCCCCGGCCCACGTGGTGTCCAGTGCGCTTGGCAATGGTTACGTGCCGCTGGCCGGCAACCCGGCCGCGGTGCATGCCGTGCTCGTGTCCCTGACCGACCGCCGCGTCGGCGACTTGGCTGCCGCACGCGGCACTCGCCTGGGCCTGCCGCTGCAGGACAGCGTCGTGACCTACCTCGTGCGCGGCGAGCTCAACGCCGCCAACAGCTCGCTGAAGAGCCACTTCCGCCGCATCGCCCACATCCGCTACCAGGACGCGCTGCTGACGTGCCTGAAGATCCGCGAGTGCGATGTGGTCGGCGTCGAGCGCGCCACCTTCGAGCGCTGGAAGTCCGTCGGCGAGCCCGTGGCGGCGCTGCTCGAGAGCCGCCCGGTGCCCGGCATCACGGTGGCGGTGCGCGCCTCGCTGGCCAGCAGCGCCGCGTTCCGCGAGCTGCAGCCGGCGCTGCTGCGCACGCTGGCGCAGCCGGCGGTGGCGGCCGGCGGGGTCGACAAGCCGGCGGCCATCGCCCGCAAGGACTACGACTACGTTGGCACGCTCGGCTATTTCACGCCGCGCGCGCTGCCCGGCGCCACGGTGGTCGATGCGGCCGCCGCTGCCAAACTGCTGGCCGAGGGCGGGCAGTACTACGACGTGCGCACCGAGGCCGAGTTCCAGCGCGCGCACATCGCCGGCGCGAAGCTTCTGCCCTACGTCGAGAAGAGCCCGAAGGACACCGACTACGACGCACAGCTCGACAGCTTCGACGTGAGCAAGCTGCCCTCGGCCAAGGGCACGCCGCTGGTCTTTGCCTGCAACGGCGCCGAGTGCTGGAAGAGCTACAAGGCCAGCCAGGCCGCTGTGCGCGCCGGCTACACGCGCGTGCACTGGTTCCGTGGCGGCCTGCCCGAATGGCGCGCGGCGCAGCGCCCGGTCACCACCGCGGCGGCTCCGGCCACGAAGTGAGTCCGCGATGCCCGCCGCCACCGTAAGGCTGGCGCTGCAGGGCGCGCCGGTGGCGCAGCGGGCCGCACAGGGCCAGGCGCTGGCGGCGCTCGACGCGCTGCTGCTGGCCTGGCTGGCCCTCGAGGGCCCGACCCCGCGCGAGCGGCTGGGCACGCTGCTGTGGCCGGCCAGCGACGCCGAGGCAGCACGCAATGCGCTGCGGCAACGCCTGTTCCGCCTGCGCAAGCAGCTGGGCGACGACGTCATCGACGGCAGCACCCTGCTGGCGCTGGCCCCCGGCGTGACGCACGACCTCACGCCCGCCACGCCGCTGCTGGGCACGCTGGGCGCACCCGAGCAGCCCGAGCTCGATGCCTGGCTGGCGCGCCACCGCGCCGGCCGCGCGGCCGCCGAGCGGCAGGCCCTGGTGGCGCGCATCCAGGCCCTCGAAGACGCCGGCGAGGCCGGCGCCGCGCTGCCACTGGCGCTGGAGCTGCTGGCGGCCGATGCGCTGTCGGAAGACGCCCACCGCCGTGTGATGCGGCTGCACTACCTGCGCGGCGATCGCGCCGCCGCGATGCTGGCCTTCGACCGCTGCGAGCACACGCTCAAGCACGAGGTCGGCGCGGCGCCGTCGGCCGAGACGCTGGCCCTGCTGGCCACCATCGAACGAGCGGCGCCAGTGGCCGGCGCGGCGGCGCAGCGCCAGCCGATGCCGGCCGCGCTGCTGCGCCCGCCCCGCCTGGTGGGCCGCGACACCGAGCGCGCGCAGCTGCTGCAAGGCCTGGCCGCCGGGCCGGTGGCGGTGCTGGTGGGCGAGGCCGGCATGGGCAAGTCGCGGCTGCTGCAGGCGCTGGCCGCTGAAGACCCGCGGCGCCTGCACGTCAGCGGCCGGCCCGGGGACCCGCTGGTGCCCTACGCGACGCTGGTCCGCATGCTGCGCGCCGTGATCGAGCGCGACCCCGGCGCCGCCGACGCCCCCGAGGCCGCAGCGCTGGCGCCGCTGCTGCCCGAGCTGGCAGCGCGCGCAACGGCGGGTGGCGCGGCACGGGCGCCGGGCGCGGCGACCCCGCTGCTGCAGCCGGTGGAGGCCCTGCTGCGCCGCGCGGCCGGCCGCATCGACACGCTGCTGCTCGACGACCTGCACTTCGCCGACACCGCCACGCTCGAGCTGTTGCAGGGCCTGCTCGCGGCGCCGCGGGAGGCCGATGCCCGCGGCGGCGCGGGCGCCGCGCTCGGTGCCACGCCGCGCTGCGTGCTCGGCCTGCGCCCGCCGGCCGCCGGCAGCCCGGCGGCCCTGCTGTTGGACGCGCTGGCCGCCGCCGGGCCGCTGGCGCGCGTGGTGCTGCAGCCGCTGGCACAGGCGGCGCTGGCCGAACTGGTGGACGCACTGGCGCTGCCGGGCATGGCCGGCACCGAGCTCGCGGCCCGGCTGCATGCGCGCACCGGCGGCAACCCGCTGTTTGCGCTCGAGACGCTGAAGCTGCTGTGGGCCGAAGGCGGCCTTGCCAGCCCGGGCGCCGAGGCCGATGCGCTGCCGCGGCCGCAGACGCTGGCGCAGCTCATCGGCCAGCAGCTGGCGCGCCTGTCGCCACCGGCGCTGCAGCTGGCGCGCGTGGCGGCGGTGGCGGGTGTGGACTTCTCGCTCGAGCTGGCCGAGGCGCTGCTCGCCCGCAGCGCGCTCGATCTGGCCGACCCCTGGGCCGAGCTCGAGGCGCAGCAGGTGATGCGCGGCACGGCGTTTTCGCACGACCTCGTGCACGACGCCGTGCTGCAGGGCCTGCCCGAGGTCATCGCCCGCCACCTGCACGGCCGCACGGCCCATTGGCTGGAGGCCCAGGCCGGCGCCGTGCAGCCCGACCCCGCGCGCGTGGCCGCGCACTGGGAGGCCGCCGGCCAGCACGCGCGCGCGCTGCCGGCGCTGCGCGCCGCCGCCGAGCGCGCCCACCGCGCGCTGCGCGAAGGCGAGCGCATCTCGCTGCTCGTGCACGCCGCCGACATCGCCGAGGCCGACGGCCGCCTCGACGAGGCCTTCGACCTGGTGCACGCCGCGCTCAACGGCCACATGAACACGCTGCGCCAGCACGACGGCCTGCCGCTGCTCGAACGCCAGGCGCTGCTGGCCCGCACGCCGTTGCAGCAGGCCCAGGCCGCAGCCAGCCGTGCCTGGTACGCCACCGTGATGGGCCTTTGGCAACAGGCCCTGGACGAAGGCCGTGCCGCACTGGCGCTGGCACGGCCGCTGGGCGACGCCGGGCTCACCGCATCCGTTCAGCAGCGCCTGGGCGCGGCCATGGGCATGGCCGGCCAATTCGACGAGGCGCTCGAACATCTGCACGCCGCCGCGCCCTGGATGCGCGAACACGCCAACGCCGACGACGCGGTGGACTTCGAAGGCAACCTCGCCGCGGTGCTCGACAACCTCGGCCGCCACGCCGAGGCGCGCGAGCACCACGCGCGCGCCATCGCCGCCTCGGCGCTGCACTCTTACGCACCGCAGCGCGCCACGCTGCTGGCCAACGACGCGCTGAGCCGGCTCGACGCCGGCGATGCCGCCAGCGCGCTGGAGCAGGCGCTGCTGGCCCAGCGCATCGTGCAGACCTTCGAGAACACCGCCGGCAGTGATGGCTACATCGCCCTGCTGCTGGCGCAGGCCGAGCGCGGCCTCGGCCGGCCGGCGGCGGCGCTGGCCTGGTGCGACCGCGCCGAGGCCATCCTGGCCGAGCGGCTGCCAACGCGCGTGCCGGTGGCGCAGATGCACCGGGCGCAGATCTGGCTCGACCTGGCCCAGCATGCCCGCGCGCGCCAGGTGCTGGCCGGCGACGCATTGGCCACGGCGCGGCGCATGCCGCCTCGTTACAGCGTGCGCTGGCGCGTGCTGCTGGCGCGGCTGGCGCGCCGGCTCGGCGCCGCGAACGAGGCCGAGGAGATGCTGGCCGAGGCCGCCGCCGAGGTGCCGCGCCAGGGCTGGCCCGAGCTCGGGCTGGTGGTGCGCACTGAGCGGGCCCTCGCCCTGGAGGCGCCCGCCGCCGCCGCCGAGCTGGTGGCCGTGGCCCAGGCGGCCGCCGCCGCCGGCCTGGGCGGCGCCGAGCTGGGCGCCCGGCTGCATCTGGCATGGCTGGCCCCGAACGACGACATGGCTTTGGCAGCTGCAGAGCGGGCGCTCACCTTGATGCGCCAGTTTGAAGCCCTTCACACCGACCGCGCCTGGCGCTGGCTGGCCCCGGCCCGGGCGCTGGCGCGCGCCGGCCGCGGCGCCGAAGCCGAGGTGCTGGCCGAACAGGGCCGCGAATGGCTGCGGCGCACGGCGGCCACGCAGGTGCCGCCAACCTGCGGCGACAGCTTCCTGCACCAGCACCCGGTGCACCGGCTGCTGCAGGCTGAACGGCCCGGCCGCGCTTGACGGCGGGTGACGCGATCACCCCAGCGCCCGGGCCTCGCATAACGCAGCCGTAACGGCGATCTCCCTACAACCTCGACAGCGCCGGCTGCATGGGCAGCCGGCCGCAACGAGAACCGCCAGGGAGAAACAAGATGATCGTCCGTGCCACCGCTGCCCCCGCCTGCCTGAACCACTGCGCCCTGCTGCTGCGCCAGGGCCTGGGCCTGACGCCGCTGTCCACGCTCACGCCGGCGGCGCCCGCCACGGCCGGCGCCGGCGACTTCGGCAACACCGCCTGGATCGGCCTCATCGACGACGCCGACGCCGCCGAACTCGACACCGAGGCCGACGCCGCCGACGCGGCGCTGCTGCGCTGCGTGGGCTGCGCGGCCTTTGCGACGCTGGTGCTGGCGCTGGTCAGCAGCCTGCGGCTGGCTTAAGAGGCAGCAAGAGGGGCCGGCTGATTGGCCAGCAAAAGGTCGAGGTAGGCGCCCGCCAGGCGCGGCGCCTCGGCCAGGCCCAGCGCCTGCATCAAGGCCTCGGCCTCGGCGCTGCCGGCAGCATCGGGCTCGCCGTCACGCAGCACCACCTCGAGCTCCATGAAGTCGCCCAGGCCTTCCACGGCATCGAGGTGGATGCGCGTGCGGCCCACCATCAGCAGCGTGCGCCGCTTGCGCACCCGGCCCACGAGGCCGAGGGCCCGCGTGAGCGCCTCGCGGCAGGCGTCGCCGTCGGGCTGCGGCACGCGCACGTAGTCGCTGGCCTTGGCGCCGGCCTCGTCGGCACGCTGGTAGTGGATGAGCTCGGCGCTGCCGTCGCCAAACTGGCGCAGCTTCAGCCGGCCGCGGCCGGCGGGCAGCGCGAAGAAGCTGTCATCCTGGACCAGCTGCTGCTCGGGCTCGGTAGCCAGCGCCTGCGCGCGGCGGTGCAGTTCGGCCGCATCGGCAACGCGGGCCTTGATCTCGATGTTGCGGGGCATGGGTGGGGGTGTTAGGTGCGTTGTGGCGTTGGACGAAGGCCCGTGGCGCGCCAGCCAGCACTTCGACAGGCTCAGTGCGAACGGGGGTCTGGGCAGAGCAAGAAAATCCGTTCGGGCTGAGCCCGTCGAAGCCCCGGTGGTGGGCCTCCGCCCTGCCTCAATCGTTAGGCCCCGCCGCCAGCCGGCGTCGCAGCGCGTCTTCAAACACCTCCGGCGGCTGCCCGCCCGCCACCAGGAAACGGCGGTCGATCACCACCGAGGGCACGCTGCGGATGCCGGCCTGCTGCCATTCGGATTCGGCCTCGCGCACCTCGTCGGCGAAGCAGGCGGTGTCGTCGATCACCGCGGCAGCCTCGCCGGCATCGAGTCCGGCTGCGGCGGCGGCTTCGAGCAGCACCTCGCGCGCGGCCGGGTTGCGGCCTTCGCCGTGGTACGCCTTGAGCAGCGCGCGCTTCATCGCCAGCTGCGCCGCCGCGCTCTGCAGGCCGGCCCAGTGCAGCAGCCGGTGGGCATCGAAGGTGTTCCACACATGGGCGCGCTCGCCGAAGCTGAAGCCCAGCGCCGCCCCGCGCGCGGCGATGTTCGCGCGGTTGGCGGCCAGTTGCTCGTCGCCCATGCCGTACTTGGCCTTCAGGTACTGCGCCGCGTCGGCGCCCTCGGGCGCCATGCCCGGGTTCAGCTCGAAGGGCTGGAAGTGCAACTCGATGCCGGCGGCCTCGGGGCCCAGCGCGGCCAGCGCGCGTTCGAAGCTGGCCAGGCCGATGGCGCACCAGGGGCAGGCCACGTCGGAGATGAAATCGATGCGCATGTCAGCTTGCTTTCTCAGGCCGGCTTGGCAGCCTGATTGTGGTCAGGCTGGCTTGGCGGCCTGCGTTCGAAGGAATTGGTCCTCGGTGGCCAGCGCCACGCCCAGGCGCGCCGCCACGGCCGTGGCGGTGGTGGGCCGGCGGCGGCGACGGGCGTGGCACCCAGGTCTTCATCGGCGGCTCAACTCTCGCGTCAGCGGCTGCGCGCGAGCTTCGGGTCGAGCAGGTCGCGCAGCCCGTCGCCCACGAGGTTGAGGCCCAGCACGCTGGCCATGATGGCCGCGCCGGGCCATAGCGCCAGCATCGGCGCCTGGAACATCTGCGACTGCGCCTCGCCCAGCATACGGCCCCAGCTCGGCTGCGGCGGCTGCGTGCCCAGGCCCAGGAAGCTGAGCGCCGCCTCGGCCAAGATCGCCGTGGCAAAACTGATCGTGGCCTGCACGATCAGCACGCCGGCGATGTTGGGCAGCACGTGGTCACGCGTGATGGCCAGCGGCCCCAGGCCGGCTGCGCGCGCCGCCGTGACGTACTCGCGCGCCCACACCGCCTGCGCGCTGCTGCGCGCGATGCGCGCGAACACCGGGATGTTGAAGATGCCGATGGCCACGATGCTCATCAACAGGCCCGGCCCGTAGATGGCCGTCAGCATGATGGCCGTCAGCAGCGCCGGAAAGGCGAAGGTGAAGTCGCTGGCGCGCATCACCAGCTCGTCGAAGCCGCTGCGGCCCTGGGCCTGCGCAGCCGCCGCGGCGCAGCCCAGCGCCACGCCCAGCACGAGGCCGATGCCCACCGCCACCACGCCGACCACGATGCCGTTCTGCGCCCCCACCATGAGCTGGCTCACGATGTCGCGGCCCAGGCTATCGGTCCCCAGCCAGTGCGCGGCCGAGGGCGGCGCCAGCTTGTTGGGGATGTCGATCTCGGCCACCTCGTAGGGCGTCCACAGCAGCGACAGCAGCGCCACCGCCACCAGCGCGCCGCTGAGCACGGCGCCGATGGCAAAGCTCTTGTGGCGCCAGGCACGGGCCCAGAAGCCGGGGCGGGCGGCGGCGGGCAGGGCGGCGGCAGGCATGGGCGAAGTGTAGGGACGGCCGGCTGCAGGCGTCTTGTCAACCGCCGGCTTGCGCCCCGCGTTATGACGGTCCTGCTTCCCTTTGGAGACTGCGCATGAGTTCGCGTCGACAGTTCGTACTGATTCTTCCCGTCGCCGCCTGCGGCCTGCTGCTGGCCCGCACGGCGGTGGCGCAAGGCACGCTGATCGACGAAAAGAGCCCGCAAGCCGCGGCACTGAGCTATGTGGCCGACGCCAGCAAGGCCGACAAGGCCAAGTTCAAGCAGTACGCCGCGGGCCAGAATTGCGCCAACTGCGCGCTGTACCAGGGCAAGCCCACCGACAAGGCCGCCGGCTGCCCGCTGTTTGGCGGCAAACAGGTATCGGCCGCGGGCTGGTGCAGCGCGTACGCCAAGAAGGGCTGACCCGGCAGGCGCCCTTTCTCAGCGGCTGAGCAGGCCGCTGGCCTGCAGAGTCGCCAAAAGGCCCTGCGCGAAAGCCTCGTAGCCGGCCGCGTTGGCGTGGATGGCGTCGCTCTTCAGGCGCTCATCGGCCAGCACGGCGCTCCAGCCCTCGGCGTGCAAGGGCACGCCGGCCTCAGACGCGATCTCGGCATAGAGCGGGTGGTCGTCGAGCGAGCCCGTCACGCGCGCGGCCAGCGTGGGCCGCGGCACGGCCACCAGCAGCGCCTGCGCGCCAGCCACGCGCACGGCGGCGAGGATGCGGCGCAGGTTCTCGCGCAGCGCGGCTTCGTCCTGCCGGCGCAGCAGGTCGTTGCCGCCGATGGAGACGATCACCAGCACCGGCTGGTGTTCGGCCAGCAGGCCCGGCAGGCGTTCGAGCGCCTGCGCCGAGGTGTGGCCGGGGACACCGGCGTTCACCACGTTCCAGCCGCTCAGCCGCGCCAGCACCGTAGGGTAGGCGGTGTCGGGCGTGGCGCCGGTGCCGAAGGTGAGGGAGTCGCCGAGCGCGAGCACGGTGGCGCCGGGGGGCACGGCGGTGCCGCGCGAGTTGGGGGGCGGCTTGCCGCAGGCGCCGAGCAGCGCCAGACCCGAGAGTGTCCATGCCATGGCGGAGGAGCGGAGCAGCAGTGTTCGACGGCGCATGGCGGGTGCAGGGCGACAGACCCAAAGTGAAGCCAATGGGCAACTGAGGCCCATGAAACTTGACAATGATGCCTGGATTGTCAACATTCCGCCATGCCACGCCCACTGCAACTCTCGATGCCGGCCGTGCGCCATTGGACGACCGAGCACATCGGCTCCGAAGGCCCTGCGCTGTCGCGCGCCATGGCCAAGGCTTTCAGCGTCACGCGCGCTGCGGTCGCCCCCGTGTTGCATCGGCTCGAGACTGAAGGCTTCATCGTGCGCCTGCGGGGCGGCACACGCCCGGCGTTCGGCGCAGGGCCGAGCCGATTCATCCTGCGTTGCCTGGCGCTGCCGGGACTCGACGAGTCCGCCGTGTGGGAAACGATGGTCTCGCCCTGGCTCGACCTGGCCCCCCACGTGGCGAACATCGTCCACTATGGGCTCACCGAGATGCTGAACAACGCCAACGACCACTCCGGCGGACACGAGGTGCAGGTGCGCTGTGCCGTGGCCGGCGGTGTCGTCTACCTCTCGGTGTGCGACGACGGCGTCGGCGTGTTCGAGCGCATGCGAGCAGGGCTGGGTCTGCCAGACGTTCGGCTGGCGCCACTGGAGCTGTCCAAGGGCAGGGTCACGACCGATCCCCAACGCCACACCGGGGAGGGCATCTTCTTCACGTCACGGGCCTTTCCGTTGTTCAGGGTGCAGGCGAACGGCTTGCGCTATGACCGCCGGAACCGCGAGCTCGAGGCACCCGATCGCGGGCTGGCGCCGCTGCAGTTGCCCCCCGATGCCGAGTTGCCGGGGTCCAGGGTCGCCATGGCGCTGCGGACCGACACGACGCAGGAACTGCGCAGCGTGTTCAACGCCTACACCACCGGGGCACCCCAGGACCTGAGCTTCGATCGCACCGTGGTCCCCGTCCGGCTCGGCCGGGTCGGACTCGACAACCTGCTGTCGAGATCCCAGGGGCGGCGAGTCATGACCGGCCTGGACCGCTTTCGACGTGTGGAGCTCGACTTCGAAGGCATCGACGAACTGGGCCAGGCCTTCGCCGACGAGGTCTTCCGGGTCTGGGCTTCGAGCCACCCGCACATCGACCTGCGGGCCATCAACACCGTACCCGCTGTCCTGGCGATGGTGCGCCGCGCGGCCGACAACCTGCCGCCGCGCTGAGCGGCGGTCACCCAGGCCCGAGCATCGCCTTCAAGAACCGCCCCGTGTGGCTGCCCTCGCAGGCCGCCACGTCTTCGGGCGTGCCCGCCACCACCACGCGGCCGCCGCCGGCGCCGCCTTCGGGGCCCATGTCGATGAGCCAGTCGGCCGTCTTGATGACGTCGAGGTTGTGCTCGATGACGACGATGGTGTTGCCGGCGTCGCGCAGCTGGTGCAGCACCTTCAGCAGCAGCTTCACGTCGTGGAAGTGCAGGCCGGTGGTGGGCTCGTCCAGGATGTAGAGCGTGCGCCCGGTGTCGCGCTTGCTCAGCTCCAGCGCCAGCTTCACGCGCTGCGCCTCGCCGCCGCTCAGCGTGGTGGCCGCCTGGCCGAGGCGGATGTAGCCCAGGCCCACGTCGAGCAGCGTCTGCAGCTTGCGCGCGATGTTGGGTACGGCGCCGAAGTAGCCGTGGGCGTCTTCCACCGTGAGGTTCAGCACCTCGGTGATGTTCTTGCCCTTGTAGAGCACCTCGAGCGTTTCGCGGTTGTAGCGCGCGCCCTGGCACACGTCACACGGCACGTACACGTCGGGCAGGAAGTGCATCTCGACCTTGATGACGCCATCGCCCTCGCAGGCCTCGCAGCGCCCGCCGCCGCTGCCGGCGCTGACGTTGAAGCTGAAGCGGCCGGCGCCGTAGCCGCGCTCGCGCGCCATCGGCACCTCGGCGAAGAGCTCGCGGATGGGCGTGAACAGGCCGGTGTAGGTGGCCGGGTTGCTGCGCGGCGTGCGGCCGATGGGCGACTGGTCGACGTTGATGACCTTGTCAAAGTGCTCCAGGCCCTCAATGTCTTGGTA
>JBIJAP010000269.1:0-5371 GCA_044345715.1 Rubrivivax sp. | reverse complement strand
GACCAGAACGACCACAAACCCCCCTATGTCTCGGTGCTTGGCCTGGTCGCCGCGCGCACGCATGCCCAGACGCTGCGGCGCCAGGCGCATGAGGCGCTGGCTGCCAGCGGACTGGGCGCAGCGGCGGCCTGGCTCGCCGTGCTGGCCGACAAGGTGGTGGAGCGCGAGAATTGACGCCATGACCGGATTGCTGCACCAGATCGACAGCCCCGCCGACCTGCGCCGCCTGCCGCGCACGGATCTGCCTGCGCTGGCCAAGGAACTGCGCGAGTTCGTGCTGCAGACCGTCAGCCAGACGGGCGGCCACCTCGGCAGCAACCTGGGCACGGTGGAACTCACCATCGCGCTGCACTACGTGTTCGAGACGCCGCACGACCGCATCGTCTGGGACGTCGGCCACCAGACCTATCCGCACAAGGTGCTCACCGGCCGCCGCGACCGCATGCACACGCTGCGGCAACTGGGCGGCATCGGCGGCTTCCCGCGCCGTGACGAGAGCGAGTACGACACCTTCGGCACGGCGCACAGCTCCACCAGCATCAGCGCCGCCCTGGGCATGGCGATGGCGGCGCAGCTCAAGGGCGAGGCCCGCAAGGCCGTGGCCGTCATCGGCGACGGCGCCATGAGCGCCGGCATGGCCTTCGAGGCCATGAACAACGCCGGCGTGCCGCACGAGGGCCAGGTGCCCGACCTGCTGGTGGTGCTCAACGACAACGACATGTCGATCAGCCCGCCGGTGGGCGCGCTGAACAAGTACCTGGCGCGCCTGATGAGCGGCAACTTCTACGAGGCCGCGCGCGAAGGCGCCAAGGCGGTGCTGAAGAACGCGCCGCCGCTGTTCGAGCTGGCGCGGCGCTTCGAGGAACACGCCCAGGGCATGGTCGTGCCCGGCACCATCTTCGAGGAGTTCGGCTTCAACTACGTCGGCCCCATCGACGGCCACGACCTCGACGCGCTGATCCCGACGCTCGAAAACCTGCGCGGCAAGCGCGGCGCGCAGTTCCTGCACGTCGTCACCAAAAAGGGCTACGGCTACAAGCTGGCCGAGGCCGACCCGGTGAAGTACCACGCTGCTTCGGTCAAGTTCAACCCGTCGGAAGGCTTCCCGCCCAGCAAGCCCAGCAAACCAAGCTTCATGCATGTCTTCGGCCAGTGGCTGTGCGACATGGCCGAGGTCGACGACAAACTCGTCGCCATCACGCCGGCCATGCGCGAGGGCTCGGGCATGGTGGAGTTCCACAAGCGCTTTCCGAAGCGCTACCACGACGTCGGCATCGCCGAGCAGCACGCCGTCACCTTTGCCGCCGGCCTGGCCTGCGAGGGCCTGAAGCCCGTGGTCGCGATCTACAGCACCTTCCTGCAGCGCGGCTACGACCAGCTGATCCACGACGTGGCGCTGCAGAACCTGCCCGTGGTGTTTGCGCTCGACCGCGCTGGCCTCGTGGGCGCCGACGGCCCGACGCACGCCGGTGCCTACGACATCGCCTACGTGCGCTGCATCCCGAACTGCTCGATGCTGACGCCGTCGGACGAAAACGAGTGCCGCATGGCCCTGACCACGGCCTTCCGCGCCGATCACGCGGTGGCCGTGCGCTACCCGCGGGGCACGGGCACGGGCGTGGCCATAGAGAAGGAGCTGGTGGCCTGGCCCTGGGGCAAGGGCGTGGTGCGCCGGCAGGGCAGCCGCATCGCTATCCTGGCCTTCGGCACGCTGTTGCAGCCGGCGCTGGCCGCGGCCGAGAAGCTGGGCGCCACGGTGGCCGACATGCGCTTCGTGAAGCCGCTCGACGAAGAGCTCGTGTTGCAGCTGGCTCGCAGTCACGAGGCCATCGTCACGGTCGAGGAAGGCAGCCTGATGGGCGGCGCGGGCAGTGCGGTGCTTGAGTGTCTGGCGGCCCACGGCGTGGCCACGCCAGCCCTGACGCTGGGCCTGCCCGACCGCTTTGTCGAGCATGGTGACCCGGCCAAGCTGCTGTCGCTGTGCGGGCTCGACGCCGCCGGCATCGAAGCCAGCATCGTGCAACGCTTTCGCGACGCCTCGGGCGGCCGGCCTTCGCTGGCGGCCGTGAATGCCTGAGCACGGCGACCCATTCACCACGATTCGACGTGCCGCCCCGCGGCGGTTCACCCGGGTGACATCCCGGCGATCGTGGAAGTGGCATGCTCCGCCCCGACGATGAACAAGCTCACCGACGTTTTGCACATCCCCGACACGCAGAGTGCGCCCGATGTGCGCCACCTGGCCATCCAGCGCGTGGGCGTGAAAGACGTGCGCTACCCGCTGGCGCTGCGCGTCTCGGGTGCTGTGCAGACCACCGCCGCGCTGTGGACATTGGACGTGGCGCTGCCGGCCGAGAAGAAGGGCACGCACATGTCCCGCTTCGTCGCCTGGCTCGACGAGTTGGCGATGTCGGGCACGGCGCTCGACGCGACCGGCCTGCGCACCCGCCACGCGGCCATGCTCGACAAGCTCGGCGCCACCGAGGGCCGCATCGAAGCGGCGTTCAGCTTCTTCGTGAGGAAGCGCGCGCCGGTGTCGGGGCTGCAGAGCCTGCTGGACTATCAAGGCCGCTGGATCAGCGAAACGCGCGCCGGCGCCACCCGCGTGTGGGCCGAGGTGGCGGTGCCGGTGAAGAGCCTGTGCCCCTGCAGCAAGGAAATCAGCGACTACGGCGCGCACAACCAGCGCTCGCTGGTGACGATCCGCGTCGAGCTGCGTGAGGGTGCTGCGGGTGAGTTGCCCTGGGAGCAGCTGGTGCGCTTTGCCGAAGACGCCGCGCCGAGCGAGATCTGGCCGATGCTCAAGCGCCCCGACGAGAAGTGGGTGACCGAGCGCGCCTACGAGAACCCGAAGTTCGTCGAGGACCTGGTGCGCGACGTGGCTCTGGCGCTCAACGCCGATGCGCGCGTGGGCGCGTACGCGGTCGACGTCGAGAACTTCGAGTCGATACACAACCACTCGGCCTACGCGCGCATCGAGCGCGCTTGAGCCTGGAACAGGGCTTCGACAAGCTCAGCCCGAACGGCTGATAAGCCACCGTTCGCACTGAGCCTGTCGAAGTGCGTGGCCCAGCCACTCCCGCGCTTCAGCCAAACGCGGCCTTGCGATAGTCGCTCGGCGCCATGCCGCCATGCGCGCGGAACACGCGGCTGAAGTGGGCCATGTTTTGGAAGCCCAGTCCGAGCGCGATGTCGGTGAGGCTGCGGTGCGCCTGCGCGCGGTCGGCCAGCAGGCGCCGGCAGGCCGCGAGGCGCTGCGCCAGGATGTAGCCGGCCACGCCATCGGGCTCTTCGGCAAAGGCGTTGTACAGCTGGCGACGGCTGCAGTTGAGCGCCCGCGCCAGCGCGTCCACGCTCAGCCCCGGGTCGGCCAGGTGCTGCGCCACGTGCTGCTTGATGCGCTCGCGCAGCGCCTCGCGCTGCGTCTGCGCCGTGGCCTGGCCGGCCAGGTCGAGCAGGCTCAGGTGCACCAGCTGCGCAATCGCCTTGCCCACGCCGCGCGCCGCCGCCTCGGGCATGCTGGGCAATTCGGCGAAGGCGTTGCGCATGGTCTGCAGCGCCAGCGTGGAGATGCCGCCGCTGCCGCCCAGGCGCCGCGCCATCAGCGTGTCGAGCTGCGCTGAACTGACGCCGCGGTCGGCCAGCAGCGGCTTGGGCAGCATCACGATCAGGTGCTCCACGCGCTCGGGGTTGGCCACGGCGTAGCTGTCGGTGGTGTCGTAGATGCTCCACTGGCCCGGCGTCACCCAGGTCTCGCGGCCCTTCTGCTCGACGCCGGCGCAGCCCTTCCAGGGCGCGACGATCTTCAGATAGGGCAGCTCGGTGGCGCGCGCCGCCGAGGTGGAGCGGGTGACACGGTGCCGCGTGGCCTCCAGCCGCGTCAGCACCACCTCGCCGGCGCGCAGCGTGAGCGCACGGCCGTCGAAGTCGGTGTCGCCGTACTGGTCGGACTTAAGGCCCTGGAAGAGACGGCCCAGCCAGTCGGTCCACAGGCCCAGGCGCTCGGGCGCGGGCACGGCATCAGTGTCCATCAGCTCGGGGGGTGTCGCCATGGTTTGTCTCCTGTGGGCCCTGGTTTGGGCCCTGGATCGGGCCTCTAGGGGAAGGGTCGCGCGGCGCGAGCGTAGCGCCGGATGGGCCGGCCCGCGCGCGGGTGGGTCAATCAGCCGGGAAAGTCCCGAGCCGCCGTGCACACGCCGTCAAGCGCCGTGCACGCGCGGTCAAGACAGCCCCGGGGTGGCCGCGAACAATCCGACGCCACACCCCAACGAGGAGACAAGCCATGACCTTGAACCGCCGCACCGTCGTGCAAGCCCTGGCCTCCACGGCCGCCACCACGGCCGTCCCCGCCTTCGCGCAAGGCACGGCGCCCGTGCGCATCGGCTACGCGATGGCCCGCACCGGCCCGTGGAGCGTGGGCGCGCAGACGAGCCAGGAGCCCAACTACCTGCTCTGGGCCGAGCAGGTCAACGCCGCCGGCGGGCTGAACGTGAAGGGCACCAAGCGCCCGATCGAGCTGATCAGCAGCGACGATCAGAGCAACATCGAAACCTGCGTCCGCACCTACGAAAAGCTGATGGGCAGCGACAAGGTCGACCTGGTGCTGCCGCCCTGGGGCAGCAACGCCAACTTCGCCGTGGCGCCGCTGGCAAATCGCTTCCAGTACCCATTCCTGGCGCCCACGGCGCTGAGCCGCCGGCTGGTGGAGATGAAGCTGCCGTACTTCTTTTTGCTGCTGCAGCAGCCCAAGTCGATGATGGACGCGCTGGTCGACATGCTCAAGGCCAACGGCGCGAAGACGGCCGCCGTCATCTACGTCGACGACCTCTTCGGCCTGGAGAACTACGCCGCGCTGAAGGTGGCGCTGGCCGGCAGCGGCATCAGCATCGTCGAGGACAAGAGCTACCCGCTGGGCGTGAAGGACCTGAGCCCCGTGCTGCGCGGCTTCAAGGACAAGAACCCCGATGCCTTCATCGGCCTCACGTACCCGCCCGACACCATCCTGGCCAGCCGGCAGAGCAAGGAGATCGGCTTCAACCCGAAGTTCTTCTACGCCAGCGTGGGCACCGCGTTCCAGCTGTACCGCAACGTCATGCAGGCGGGTGCAGAGGGCGTGCTGGGCATGGGCAGCTGGAACGGCAAGACGAGCCCGGCGGCCAAGGCCTACTTCGATGCGCACGTCAAGAAGTTCGGCGCCGCCAAGGAGCCCGACCGCTGGGCCAGCGGCGCCACCTGGGCGGGGCTGGAGATCCTCACGGCCGCGGTGGCCAAGGTGGGCCTGGACAAGAAGGCCATCCGCGACTTCGTGGCCGGCGGTACGCACAAGACAATCCTTGGTGACATCCGCTTCAACGGCAGCGAAAACGTCGGC
>JBIJAP010000268.1:0-5372 GCA_044345715.1 Rubrivivax sp. | reverse complement strand
GGGCCCGGTCGACGGCCACGACGTGGCCGCCGTGGATGCCGCGCTCGAACAAGCCCGCCACAGCGCCACGATGCCCACGCTGGTGATCTGCCGCACCACCATCGGCAAGGGCAGCCCCAACCGCGCCGGCAGCGCCAAGGCGCACGGCGAGGCGCTGGGCGCGGAAGAGATCAAGCTCACGCGCGCCGCCCTGGGCTGGGCGCACGAGCCCTTCGTCGTGCCCGAGGCCGCCTACGAGGCCTGGGACGCGCGCGCCGCCGGTGCCGCCGCCAACACCGCCTGGGCCGAGCGCTTTGCGGCCTACGCGTCGGCGTACCCGGAACTGGCCGCGCAGCTCGAGCGCCGCCTGGCCGGCGCCTTGCCCGAGAGCTTTGCCGCCCAGGCCGCAAAGGCCATCGGCGCCGCGCACGACAAGGCCGAATCGGTGGCCACGCGCAAGGCCAGCCAGAACGCGCTGGAGGTGTTCACCGCCGCGCTGCCCGAGTTGCTCGGCGGCAGTGCCGACCTCACTGGCAGCAACCTCACCAACACCTCGCACACGCCACCGCTGCGCTTCGGCGACGACGGTGCCCCGAACGGTGGCCGCCACATCAACTACGGCGTGCGCGAGTTCGGCATGGCCGCGGTGATGAACGGCGTCGCGCTGCACGGCGGCTACATCCCCTACGGCGGCACCTTCCTCACCTTCAGCGACTACAGCCGCAACGCCATCCGCATGGCCGCGCTGATGAAGAAGCGCGTCATCCACGTCTTCACGCACGACAGCATCGGCCTCGGCGAAGACGGTCCCACGCACCAGAGCGTGGAGCACGCGGCCAGCCTGCGGCTGATTCCCAACCTCGACGTCTGGCGCCCGGCCGACACCGCCGAGACCACGGCCGCCTGGGCCATGGCGCTGGCCAGCCACAGCCGGCCCACCGCGCTGCTGCTGAGCCGCCAAGCGCTGCCACACCTGCCCAAGCAGAGCCTGGCCGACCTGGCCAAGGGCGCCTACGTGCTGGCCGAGCCGGCCGAGGTGGGCCTGAAGAAGAAGGCGCAGGCGGTGATCGTGGCCAGCGGCTCCGAGGTGCACCTGGCGCTGAAGGCGCAAGAAGCGCTGGCGGCGCTGAAGATCGCCGTGCGCGTGGTGAGCGTGCCCAGCACCACGGCCTTTGATCGCCAGACTGTGGCCTACAAGCGCAGCGTGCTGCCCGACGGCGTGCCGCGCATCGCGGTGGAAGCCGGCGTCACCGACGGCTGGTGGAAGTACGGCTGCGCGGCCGTGGTGGGCATCGACACCTACGGCGAGAGCGCGCCTGCGGGCGATCTGTTCAAGCACTTCAAGCTCACGGCAGACAACGTGGTGGCGGTGGTGCGCACGGTGCTCAAGCGCTGATCCAGCCGTGGGCGGCCTCGCGCGTGCCGGAGTCTGGGTGCTGCTGCTGGCAGCGGCCGTGGCATCGGCGCAGCAGGTCGACGTACCCGTCTCGGAGATCGCGCGCTGCGTGACCGTGCGCCCGGGTGCAGCCGACGCGCCCGTGTTCCCCTTCGAGCAGTACACCGGCAGCCAGCGCGGCGCGGTGCAGGTGTTGCTCAGTTTCACGGCGCCCGATGGGCCACCGGCGGTGACGGTGCAGGAAAGCCATGGTGGCGCGGCCTTCGTCGATGCCGTCCGCGCACACGCGAAGGACCTCCGCGTGCCCTGCATGCCACGCGGCGATGGCCGGCCCGCTTGATCCGCGACTACATTTTCCGGCCCGAAGGCGACCGGCGGGTGCAGTGGCACCGCACGCGTGACGCCGCGGCAGACGAACATCGACGTGCCCTGCGGTGTGTGAGCCACGTCATCGGCAAGGAAGGACCCACGTACCCGTACGACGCGAACTTGTCGGGGATGCAAGGCCGCGTGATCGCCGAGATGAGCTTCAGCGCCCCAGACCGCCCCCCGGAGGTGAGGCTCCACGCCCGTCGGTCGGCGCGCTTGCTCGCCAGGGCTGCCGAAGATTGGGCAGCCGGGCTGCGCATGCCATGCCACCCCGGGGGCGTGATCCGGGGTGATTGGCTGTTCATCTTCCTGATCGAGGGCAATGGAGGCTACGGCTTCCGGGATGTCCCGTTCCGAACGTTGCTGGCGTCGACCGTCGGCATCGAGAAGCAGCGCCTTCAACTCGACACGCAGCAGATGGGCTGCCCGTTCGAGGTGCACTTCCAGTACCGGCAGCCGCATCTCCGCAACCGCGTAGGCGAGGTCGGCGAGTCCGACCCGGCCCGCCGCCCGCTGCTGGAATGGATGGAGACCATCGAACTGAAGCTGCCCAGTCTTTCACTCGACTCCATCTACGGCGACAGCACCCGCATCACCGTTCCCTGCGTCCGCATCGATCTCAAACCCAAGGAGTAAGACATGACCATCCGCATCGGCATCAACGGCTTCGGCCGCATCGGCCGCATGGTGTTCCGCGCCGCCGTGCAGAACTTTGCCGACATCGAGATCGTCGGCATCAACGACCTGCTCGAGCCCGACTACCTGGCCTACATGCTCAAGTACGACAGCGTGCACGGCCGCTTCAAGGGCGACATCGCGGTCGACGGCCAAACGCTCATCGTCAACGGCAAGAAGATCCGCCTCACCGCCGAGCGCGACCCGGCGGCGCTGAAGTGGGGCGAGGTCGGCGCCGACATCGTCGTCGAGGCCACGGGCCTGTTCCTGACCAAGGACACCTGCCAGAAGCACATCGACGCGGGTGCCAAGAAGGTCATCCAGAGCGCGCCCAGCAAGGACGACACGCCGATGTTCGTCTACGGCGTGAACGACAAGACGTATGCCGGCCAGGCCATCATCAGCAACGCCAGCTGCACCACCAACTGCCTGGCCCCGGTGGCGAAAGTGCTGAACGACAGCTTCGGCATCAAGCGCGGCCTGATGACCACCGTGCACGCCGCCACCGCGACGCAGAAAACCGTCGACGGCCCCAGCAACAAAGATTGGCGCGGCGGCCGCGGCATCCTCGAGAACATCATCCCCAGCAGCACCGGCGCAGCCAAGGCGGTGGGCGTGGTGATTCCCGAGCTGAACAAGAAGCTCACCGGCATGAGCTTCCGCGTGCCCACGTCCGACGTGTCGGTCATCGACCTGACGGCTGAGCTGGTGAAGGAAGCCAGCTGGGATGACATCTGCAACGCCATGAAGGCCGCCGCGGCCGGCCCGATGAAGGGCGTGCTGGCCTACACCGAAGACAAGGTCGTGGCGACCGACTTCCGCGGCGAGCCCTGCACCAGCGTGTTCGACGCCGACGCCGGCATCGCGCTGGACAAGACCTTCGTCAAAGTCATCGCTTGGTACGACAACGAGTGGGGTTATTCGAACAAGGTGCTCGAGATGGTGCGGGTGATGGCATCCAAGTGATGGCCCGGGCCTGAGCCCCTCGTGGCGGCGGCCCGCCGGGCGCTGCCATGTCGGATGTGTTACGCCGCGTAACACGCGGCCGCTGCAGCCGGCGGTGAGCGCCCCTAAACTGCGGCGATGCGCTTGCCCCTCCTCGCCCTGGCTGCCACAGCAGCCGCCTTGTGGAACCTCCCCGCGGCCTCGGCCGCCACCCTGGCCCCAGTGGCTGGCGAGGTGATCGTCGGCTTCAAGCCCGGCGCCGACACCCTGCGCCGCCACCCGATGGCCGAGCGGCTGGCGGCGGCCCAGGCGCAAAGCGTGCTGCAGCAGCGGGCCGAGGGCCTGGGCGCGCGGCTCGGCCGCCCGCTGATGGCCGGCAATGCCGTGGGCCGCGGCGTGCAGGTGGTTCGTGCCAATGGCATGGAGGCCGCTGAGCTGGCGCGGCAGCTGGCCGCCCACCCCGACGTGGCTTACGCCGTGCCCAACGGCCGCAAGCAGCGCGTGGCTGCGCCCAACGACCCGCTGTACCCTGCCAGCGCCACCGAGCGCCGCAGCAACGGCGCCGGGCTGCAAGACGGCCCCGCGAGTGGGCAGTGGTACCTGCGCGCCCCCGACGCCACCGTGCGCTCGGCCATCGGCATCGAGGCCGCCTGGGCGCGCACGCGCGGCAGCGCTGGCGTCGTCGTGGCGGTGCTGGACACGGGCGTGCGCCTGGATCACCCCGACCTTGCGACACGGCTGCTGCCTGGCTACGACTTCGTCACCAACGCCACCGTGGCCAACGACGGCAACGGCCGCGACGCCGACCCCAGCGACCCCGGCGACTGGGTCACCAGCACCGAGGCCGGGCGCGCGCCGTTCACCGGCTGCAGCGCCTCGTCGAGCAGCTGGCACGGCACCGCCACCAGCAGCCTGATCGGCGCCGCCACAGACGATGCCAACGGCATGGCCGGCGCCGCCCCCGGCGTGCGCGTGCTGCCGGTGCGCGTGCTGGGCAAGTGCTTCGGCACCGACGACGACATCATTGCCGGCATGCGCTGGTCTGCCGGCCTGCCGGTGGACGGCGTGCCGGCCAACCCGAACCCGGCCCAGGTGCTGAACCTCAGCCTGGGCGGCGGCGGCGCCTGCGGCGCGGCCGACCAGGCCGCGGTCGACGAGATCACGGCGGCGGGCGTGCTCGTGGTGGCGGCAGCCGGCAACAGCGTCGGCGGGCCCGTCAACGTGCCGGCCAACTGCCGCGGCGTGGTCGGGGTCGTGGCGCTGCGCCACGTCGGCAGCAAGGTCGGCTTCTCCGACATGGGGCCCGAGATCGGCATCGCCGCCCCCGGTGGCAACTGCATCAACGTCGCGCCGGGCACGCCCTGCGTATACCCCATCCTGGCGGCCTCGAACAGCGGCTTGACCGGGCCGGTGGGCTCGATCTGGACCGACAGCTACAACATCACCGTGGGCACCAGCTTCTCGTCGCCGCTGGTGGCGGCGGTGGCGGGCCTGATGGTGTCGCAGCGTCCGGGCATCACGCCTGCGCAGCTGACGGCGGTGATGAAGTCCACCGCGCGCCCGTTCCCGACCACCGGGGCCGACAACGGCGCGGACGACCCGACGCCGGTGCCCTCATGCACCAACATCTCGCTCGCCGGCCCCAGCGGCCAGTGCTACTGCACCACCGGCCTGTGCGGTGCCGGCATGCTCGACGCCGGCGCGGCGGTGGCCGCCGCGGGCGGCGCGCTGGCGCGCATCCAGCTGCAGACGGCCGCGCCGACGGCGGGCGCGGCGGTGCTGCTCAGCGCCTCGGGCAGCGTGGGCAGCCTCGGCGCCAGCGTCAGCAGCTACGCCTGGCGGCTGGTGGGGTCGGATGCCGGGGTCGTGAGCGGCTTCAGCAGTGCCACCAATGGCGCCACCGTGACCCTGAACCCGGCGGTGGCGGGCAGCTTCACGGTCGAGGTGGCCGTCACCGACAGCACCGGCGCCACGGGCACGGCGCAGACCACGGTGACGGTGGCCGCGG
>JBIJAP010000267.1:0-5374 GCA_044345715.1 Rubrivivax sp. | reverse complement strand
GCCGCATCGCGCGTGCCCATCGCCGCGCTCACCGGCACCAACGGCAAGACGACCACGGCGCGCATGCTGGCGCACATCACCAAGATGGCCGGCTACACGCCGGGCCTCACCACGACGGACGGCGTCTACATCGACGGCAGCCGCACCGTGGAAGGCGACATGACGGGCCCGGTGGCCACGCGCATGGTGCTGGCCGACCCGAAGATCGACATGGCCGTGCTCGAAGTGGCGCGCGGTGGCCTGCTGCGCGCCGGCCTGGGCGTGCCGTTTGTCGACGTGGGCGCGGTGCTCAACGTGCAGAGCGATCACTTGGGCATGAAGGGCATCGACAGCCTGGAGCAGCTGGCCGAGGTGAAGCGCATCCTGGTGGAGATCGCGCGCGACTGCGCGGTGCTCAACGCCGACGACCCCAACGTCATCCGCATGAGCGCGCACACCGACGCCAAGCACCTGTGCTACGTCACCGTGAACCCGCAGCACGCCGTGGTGCGCGAGCACATCCGCGCCGGCGGCCGCGCCTGCGCGCTAGAAGCGGGCGTGAACGGGCAGATGATCACGCTGTACGACAAGGGCCGCCACATCCCGCTGATGTGGACGCACCTGATCCCGGCCACGCTGGAAGGCCGCGCGATGCACAACGTGCAGAACGCGATGTTCGCCGCGGCGATGGCCTTCAGCCTGGGCCTGAAGCTCGACGCCATCCGCCAGGGCCTGCGCACCTTCGACAGCACCTTCTTCCAGGCCCCGGGCCGCATGAACGTGTGGGACGAGCACCCGTTCAAGGTCATCTTCGACTACGGCCATAACGCCCATGCGGTGGGCATGCTGGCCGAGCTGGCGGGCAAGCTCGAGGTGCGCGGCCGCCGCTTGGTGGTGGTGGCTGGCCCGGGCGACCGGCGCGACGAAGACATCCGCGACATCGCGCGCGCCGTGGCCGGCCGCTTCGACCACTACATCTGCCGCCGCGACGACGGCCTGCGGGGCCGCGACGGCGATGAGGTGCCGAAGATGATTGCTGCCGTGCTGCGCGAGCAGGGCGTGCCCGACAGCGCCATCACGCTGATCCCCGACGAGCAGGAGGCCATCGACCACGCGCTGCGTATGGGCCGTGAGGGCGACCTGCTGCTGATCTTTGCCGACGCGCTGACGCGCAGCTGGAAGCAGGTGATCAAGTTCAAACCCGAAGGTGTGATGACGCGGCAAAAGCCGGTACTGGCCGCCGCGGCGCCCACCGAAAGCAAGCGCGACGCGGCCGACGACGGCGGCGCGCCCTACACCACCGGCGACGACACCGCGCTGGCCGCCGCCGGCTTCGTGCGCGACGAGCGCGGCCTGCGCTTCGTCGGCGAGGCCGCGGATTGAGCACACCGCCCACCGAGCCGCGCCACGCTTTCGATGAGTCGCGCCGGCTGATCGGCGCCAACCGCTGGTATGCCGGCCCCGCGGTGACACTGGTACCCCTGGGCCCGGCGGCGGCCGACGGTGCAGCGCAGGGGCGCTGGATCGCCCAGGTGGTGGCCACCTCTGCCGCGCTCGGTTGGCCCGATCCCGGGCCGCGTGTGCATGCGCATGACCAGGGCGTGATCCTGGCCTTTGCCGCGCCGGCCGAGGCGCTGATGACGGCCACCGAGTTGAACGAGTGGGCCTGGGAGCGCGCCGCCGCTGCCCACCCCCGGCACGTCGCGGAAAGCTTCGACCTGGCGCAGCCCGCGATCGACGATGCCCGCGAGCACTTCCGCGCCCGCTTCGAGGCCGAGTGCTCGCGGCCGCTGCAGCGCCTGCAGGCTGCCGCCGCGGCTCGCCGCCTGCCGCTGCTGACCGACGACGACAGCGTCTCCATCGGCGAGGGCCACCGCAGCCGCGTCTACCCGCGCGGCGCGCTGCCGATGCCGATGGACGTGCCCTGGGCGGCGCTCGGCCCGGTGCCCAAGGTGTTGGTCACCGGCAGCAACGGCAAGACCACGACGACGCGGCTGCTCGCCGCCATGGCTCGCGCCGCCGGCTTCGTACCGGGCAGTTGCAGCACCGAGGGCGTGGTGATCGGCGCCACGCGCATCGACACCGGCGACTGGTCGGGCCCCGCCGGCGCGCGTGCCGTGCTGCGCCACCCCGCGGTGACGGCCGCAGTGCTGGAAACCGCGCGCGGCGGCCTGTTGCGCCGCGGCCTGGCCGTGTCGCAGGCCGATGTGGCGGTCGTCACCAACGTCAGCGCCGACCACCTGGGCGAGCACGGCATCGACACCGTCGAAGACATCGCCTTCGTCAAGCTGGCCGTGGCCCACGCGCTGGCGCGCCCCGCAGGCCAGACGCGGGGCACGCTGGTGCTCAACGGCCAGTGCGACCCCCTGCTGCGCGTGGCCGTGGAGCTGCCGCATTCGGTGCACCCCACCTGGGCGCTTTTCGCGCGCGAGCACGACACGCCGCTGCTCGCCACCCTGCGCCGCCACGGCGGCAGCACCTGCGCCGTGCGCGACGGCCAGCTGCTGCTCAGCCTGGGCGGCACCGAGCACGAACTCGGCGCCGTGGCCGACATGCCGCTCACCTTGGGTGGCACCGCCGGCTACAACATCGAGAACCTGGCCGCCGCGGCGCTGGCCGCCGCCGTCTTGGGATGGCCGCTCGACGAGTTGCGGCAGGTGCTGGCGCGGTTCGGGGCCGAGCCCTCCGACAACCCCGGCCGGCTCGAACGCCACGGCTGGCGCGGCGCCACCGTGCTGGTGGACTACGCGCACAACCCCGATGGCCTGGAGCAACTGCTCGGCGTGGCGCGTTCGCTGCTGCCGGTGGGGGGCGCGGGTCGCCTGTTGCTGCTACTGGGCCAGGCCGGCAACCGCGATGACGAGGCCATCGCGGCGCTGGCCCAGGTGGCCGCCGCCGCCCGGCCCGATTTCGTCGTGCTCAAGGAGCTGACGGCAATGTTGAGGGGCCGCGACATCGGCGAGGTGCCGGCGCTGCTGAACGCCGGCTTACTGACAGCAGCGCTGCCGGCGTCGAAGGTGGTCGACGGCGGCGACGAAAGCGATGCGGCCGGGCAGCTTCTGCAAGCCGCCCGGCCGGGTGATGTGGTGGTGCTGCCCCTGCACACCACGGCCGTGCGCGATGTCGTGGTGGCGCAGTTGCTTGCCGGGTGAACTCAGGTTCCGACGCGCTGGCCGTTGTTCTTCGTGATCACCACCGTGGCGGAGCGCGGACGCTGGCCGGCGCCGTAGCCGGTGTTCGCCGGCCAGCGGCTCGGGTACTTCGTCGGGTCGGTCAGGTCGGCCGCCGCGATGTCTTCACCCGGATGTTGGATGTTGATGAACAGCGTCTTGCCGTCCGGCGTCTCGCACAGGCCCGTGACTTCGCACTGCGCCGGCCCGACGTAGAAGCGCTTGAGCGTCGACGTGGTCGGGGCCCTGCCCACGCGGGTCGTCACGTTGCCGCCGGCGTAGCTCAGCGTCTTCGCGGTGCCGTCGCCCACGGTGCCCGGCACGCTGGCCAGCAGCATGCAGTTGGTGACGTCGGTGTAGGCGCCGTCGTCCGTCTGGATCCAGCACAGGCCCGTGCTCTTGGTGAACGCCAGGCCGTCTGGGCTCGAGAAGTCGTTGTCGCCGTTGAGGCCCGACAGGTTGATGTAGGTCGGGTCGGCAGCGGCCTCGGCGCCGAAGAGGTACACGTCCCAGGTGAAGGCGGTGCCTTCGGGCGTGGTGTCCTTGAAGCGCACGATGTGGCCGTTGACGTTGCCGTTCTGCGTGGTCAGACCGCCGCGCACGTCGGTGTAGGCGCGCGGGTTGGCCGCGTCGACGCGCGTCTGGGTGCCGGTGGGCGCGACACGGCGGTTGCTGTTGTTGGTCATCGTGATGTAGACCTCACCCGTGGTTGGGTGCACGTCCACCCACTCCGGGCGGTCCATCTTCGTCGCTCCTACCGCATCGGCGGCGATGCGCGTGTGCACGTACATCTCGGCCTGGTCGGTAAAGCCGAGGGCGGCTGCGGCGATGGCCGAGTTCGTGATGTTCAGCTCGATCCACTGGCCCGAGCCGTCGTCATTGAACTTGGCGACATAGAGCTTGCCGGTGTCGAGGTACTTGTCGCCGATGGCGATGCGATCCGTGGCCGTGGCATCGGCCGGGTTCCAGCTGGCGGCCGAGACCCACTTGTAGACATACTCGTTCTGCGAATCGCAGCCCATGTACACGGCCAGCGGCTTGCCCGACTGCGGCAGGCCGAAGGCGCCGTTCTCGTGTGCGAAGCGGCCCATGCCGGTGCGCTTCTTGATGGTGCTGGTGGGGGTGTACGGGTCGATCTCGACCATGAAGCCCTGGCAGAACCACTCGTTGCGGTAGTCGTCGCTGCCATCGGCGCTGACGCCCGTGACGCTGGTGTTGAAGCGCGCGTACTTGTCGTCGGCGCCGGCGGTCTCCCAGCCGTAGCGACTGCCGGCGGCGGCTGCATCCGTGACGGTGCGGCCGTAGCGGCCGAAGCTGGCGTTGGCCTTGGCGTTGCGCAGGGCCTGGTCGCCGGCGGCGCGGGCGTAGTAGCCGCTCCAGTTCTCTTCGGTGGTCAGCAGCGTGCCCCAGGGCGTCTTGCCGTTGCCGCAGTTGTTCATCGTGCCGCGGGTCTTGGTGCCGTCGGTCGAGAACTTGGTGATGAACAGCGCGTTGCCGCGCGCCGGGCCCGACAACTGGATCTCGGTGGTGCCCGTGATGCGGCGGTTGAAGCTGGAGGTGGGCACCATCTGGAAGGCGCCGGCTGCGTCCTTCGCCACCTCGACCACGCTGACGCCGTGGCAGTCGACCTCGATGTCCACCTGCGACGCCACGCGCGGCCGCGCCGACGGGCCGCTGACGTGCAGCACGGTCTGGTTGATGTATTCGTGGTTCATGGCCAGCAACGCACGGCTGGAGCTGTTGTCGTCGCGAGCACCGGCGGTGTTGAGGCCGAAGTACTGCACGCCGTCATGGCAGTCGCCGACGCGCTGGGCGTAGTTGGTGTCGGTGCCGTCGTTCTTGTAGGCGGCGACGCCCGTAGCGAGCGGGTCGCCGCAGGCCAGCAGCACGCGTGCGGTGTAGCCGGCGGGCACGGTGTTGGCGTCGGCCAGCGTGCGCGCCACAGCGCCGAAGCCGAGCAGCGTTTCGGTCGGCGCGACGGGCGGTGCGGGCGGGCTGACGACCACGTCGTCGTCGCCACCGCAGGCGGTCAGCGCCACCGGCGCGAACATCGCGGCCATGGCCCCGCCCAGGCCGCCCTTGAGCAGGCCGCGGCGATTCAGACCGCGGTCGAGCACGTCGGCGAAGTGAGGGTTGGCGCTGGTGTTGGTGTCGAGGTCATCGGGATCGATGAATTCGGGTGACGGCGTGCGGCTGGTGTCCATGCGGTGCCTCGTTGGATGGTG
>JBIJAP010000266.1:0-5377 GCA_044345715.1 Rubrivivax sp. | reverse complement strand
ATCGAGCCCATGATCAACGCCGGCAAGCGCGACATCAAGGAAGACCGCAAGGGCAACCGCCCCTACGACGGCTGGACGATCGTCACGCGCGACCGCTCGCTGAGCGCGCAGTGGGAGCACACGGTGCTGGTCACCGAGACCGGCTACGAGGTGCTCACCGTCAGCGCCGGCAGCCCGCCGCCGCCGGCCTTTGCGCCGCTGGGCTACGGCCAGGCCGTGCAGCCCGTGGCCGTGACCGCGGGCTGAACGGCACCCGCCGGCAGACGCGGCCCCCAATGGACATGCTGGCGCAGCCGCGGGCGCCCCACAGCGTGGCTGCGCTGCGCGCGCTGTGCCGTGACGGCAAGGCCGAGCTGCTGAAGCGCTTCTTGGAGTCGCGCGCTTCGGCAACGGCGACCACGCGGCTGCTCAAGGCGCTGGCGCGGCATGTCGACGACGTGCTGGCCCGCGCCTGGGCCGAGTCGGGCCTGGCCACCACGGCCCCGCAAGCCGTGCTGGTGGCGGTGGGCGGCTATGGGCGCGGCGAGCTGTTCCCGCACTCCGATGTCGACGTGCTGGTGCTGCTGCCGAACGATGACGGACACGGCGACGGGCGCGGCGACGACAGCGACGCGCCGCGCCGCGAAGCCCTTGAGCGCTTCGTCACGCTGTGCTGGGACATCGGCCTGGAGATCGGCTCCTCGGTGCGCACCGTGGCCGACTGCATGACCGAGGCGCAGCGCGACGTCACGGTGCAGACGGCGATGCTCGAGTCGCGCCCCGTCATCGGCAACCGGCGCCTCTTCAACCAGCTCACACGGGCGCTGGCCAGCGTCATGGACTCGGCCGCCTTCCTGCGCGCCAAGACGCTCGAGCTGCAGCAGCGCCACGTCAAGTACGAGGGCACGCCCTACTCGCTGGAGCCCAACTGCAAGGAAAGCCCGGGTGGCCTGCGTGACCTGCAGGTCGTGATCTGGGTCGCGCGGGCCGCCGGCCTCGGGCGCACCTGGAGCGAGCTCGCGGCCAAGGGGCTGATCACGCCCTTCGAGGCCTCACAGCTGGTCAAGCACGAGGGCACGCTCAAGCTCATCCGCGCGCGGCTGCACGCGGTGGCCGGCCGGCGCGAAGACCGGCTGGTGTTCGACCTGCAGACGGCTGTGGCCGACAGCTTCGGCCTCAAGCCCAGCCAGGGCCAGCGCAGCAGCGAGGCGCTGATGCACCGCTATTACTGGGCGGCCAAGGCGGTGACACAGCTCAACCAGATCCTGATGCTCAACATCGAGGAGCGGCTGGCCGGCCACGAGCACGCTCCGAGCCGCCCGGTGACGGCGCGCTTTGCCGAACGCGCCGGCATGCTCGACGTGCTGCGCGACGACCTCTACACCGAGAACCCGCACGCCATCCTCGAGACGTTTCTGGTGTTCGCGCAGACGCCGGGCCTGCAGGGGCTGTCGGCGCGCACGCTGCGGGCGCTGTACAACGCCCGTAACGTGATGGACGCCGGCTTCCGCCGCGACCCCATCAACCGCGAGCTGTTCATGGACATCCTGCGCCAGCCGCAAGGCATCACGCACGCGCTGCGGCTGATGAACGCCACCAGCGTGCTGGGGCGCTACCTGTGGGTGTTCCGGCGCATCGTCGGGCGCATGCAGCACGACCTGTTCCATGTGTACACGGTCGACCAGCACATCCTGATGGTGGTGCGCAACATGCGCCGCTTCTTCATCCCGGAGCACGCGCACGAGTACCCGTTCTGCAGCCAGATCGCGGCGCAGTTCGACAAGCCCTGGGTGCTGATCGTCGCGGCCCTCTTCCACGACATCGCCAAGGGCCGCGGCGGCGACCACTCCGAGCTCGGCCGCAGCGAGGCCCGCCGCTTCTGCCGCGAGCACGGCATCGAGGCCGAGGACGCGCAGCTGATCGAGTTCCTCGTCGACCAGCACCTCACGATGAGCCGCATGGCGCAGAAGGAGGACCTGTCCGACGCCGACGTCATCCGCGCCTTTGCCACGCGCGTGGGCACGCCGCGCCGGCTGCAGGCGCTGTACCTGCTGACGGTGGCCGACATCCGCGGCACCAGCCCGCGCGTCTGGAACGCCTGGAAGGGCAAGCTGCTCGAAGACCTGTACCGGCTCACCCTGCGCTCGCTCGGCGGCGCGCAGCCCCACTTCGACACCGAGATCGAGACCCGCAAGCTCGAGGCGCAGCAGAACCTGGCCCTGCACAGCGCGCTGCCCGGCACCGAAGAGCCGCTGTGGCAAACGCTCGACGTGAGCTACTTCGCGCGCCACGACGCCGCCGAGATCGCCTGGCACGCGCGCAGCCTGTGGCGCCACGTCACCACCAACGTGCCGGTGGTGACGGCCCGCGCCTCGTCGGTGGGCGACGGCCTGCAGGTGCTGGTGTACTCGCCCGACCTGCCCGACCTGTTCGCGCGCATCTGCGGCTACTTCGAAGCGGCCAGCTTCAGCATCCAGGACGCGCGCATCCACACCACGCGCGCCGGCTATGCGCTCGACACCTTCCAGGTCATCGGCACCAACGGCCTGACGCCTGACGCACCCGCCGGCTACCGCGACCTCATCTCGCTCGTTGAGACGCAGCTCGGCGCCGCGCTGGCCGCCACCGGCCCGCTGCCCGAGCCGCGCAGCGGGCGCGTGTCGCGCCGCGTGAAGAGCTTCCCGGTCACGCCGCGCGTGACGCTGGCGCCCGACGAGCGCGCGCAGCGCTGGCTGCTCACTGTGAGCGCCTCCGACCGCACCGGCCTGCTCTACGCCATCGCGCGAGTGCTGGCCCGCAACGGCGTCAACCTGCAGCTGGCCAAGATCACGACACTGGGCGAACGGGTCGAAGACACCTTCCTCGTCGACGGCCCCGAGCTGCAGAAGCCCAAGGCGCAGCTGCGCATCGAGAGCGAGCTGCTCGACGCCCTGACCTCGCCAACCTGAGAGCCGCCACGTGGGCCTCAAACGCATCGGCGCCGAGGAGGCCCTGCCCGGCTTGGCCGGTTTCGACGCCATCGTCGACGCCCGCAGCGAAAGCGAGCACGCCGAAGACCACCTGCCCGGCGCCGTGAACTGGCCGGTGCTGAACGACGCCGAGCGTGCGCTGGTGGGCACCGAGTACGCGCAGATCTCGGCCTTCGACGCCCGCAAGCGCGGTGCGGCGCTGGCCGCCATCAACATCGCCCGCCACGTGCAGCAGCACGTGCTGCCGCTGCCGCGCACGTGGCGGCCGCTGGTGTATTGCTGGCGCGGCGGGCAGCGCAGCGGTTCGCTGGCGATGGTGCTGTCGGAGATCGGCTTTGCCGTCACCGTGCTCGACGGCGGCTACCGCGCCTTCCGCCGCGCCGTGATGGCCCAGCTCGAGCAGCTGCCCGCCCGCCTGCAGTTCACGGTGCTGGCCGGCCGCACCGGCAGCGCCAAGAGCCGGCTGCTGCAGGCCCTGGCGCAGGCCGGCGCGCAGGTGCTCGACTTGGAAGCCCTGGCTCACCACCGCGGCAGCGTGCTCGGCCTGGTGCCGGGCGATCGCCAGCCCTCGCAGAAGGCCTTCGAGACCTCGCTGTGGCGCGCGCTGAGTGCGCTGGACCCCGCGCGCCCGGTGTTCGCCGAAGGCGAGAGCCGCACCATCGGCCGCCTTCGCCTGCCCGAGGCGCTGCTGCTGCGGCTGCGCGAGGCCCCAGTGCGCCAGGTGCAGATGCCGCTGGCCGCGCGCGTGGAGTTCCTGCTCGACGACTACGCGCACTTCGTGGCCGACGTCGACGCCTTCTGCGCCCGGCTGGAGGTGCTGCGCGAGCTGCGCGGCGCCGAGACCATCACCCGCTGGCAGACGCTGGCGCGCGGCGGCGACTTCGCCACGCCGGTGCGCGAGCTGCTCGAGCAGCACTACGACCCCGTCTACACGAAGTCGATGCGCCGGCACTTCGCGCAGTTCGATGTGGCCCAGCCTGTGGAACTGGCCGACGCGGCACCGGCCACGCTGGCGGCGGCCGCCCGTGCGCTGATCGACGCCCTGCCCGCGCCCGCTGCGCAGGCTTGATGCGCCTGCGCCAAGTCAAGCCGGCCTTCGGGGCACCGGCCTACAGTCGGCGCCGAACAGTGAACCGCCCGTGCCGATGACGCAAGCCCCCGAAGACCCGCGCCGCCTGCCCCCCGAAGTCGGCCGTGCGATTCGCGCGCACCCGGTCCGCCAGGTCGCGGCCGATGCGCCGCTGCGCTGGCTGGCGCTGGGCTGGCGCGACCTGATGCGTTGCCCGCTGCCGGGGCTGGAGCACGGCCTGGCGATGGCCTTGTTCGGCGCCACGCTGGTGGCCCTGGCGCGCGACCGCTTCTGGCTGCTGGCCGGCGCCTTCAGCAGCTTCCTGCTGGTGGCACCGGTGGTGGCCACGGGCCTGTACGCCGTCAGCCGCGAGCTCGAGCAAGGCCGGCGCGCCACGCTGGCCACGGCGCTGGCGAGCTGGCGGCCGCGCACCCGGCGCGACCTGCGGCTGGTGGTGTTCGGCCTGCTGCTGGCGCTGGCCGGCACCGGCTGGGTGCTCACCTCGGCGGCCCTGATCACGCGCTTCGCCGCTGCGCCGGTGAACACGCCGATGGACTTCGTGCGCGTCGTCGTGCTCGCCTCCGACACCGGGCTGGCCGGCCTGTTCGAGATCTGGCTGATCCTCGGCGCTGCGCTGGCGGCGCCCATCTTCGCCAGCAGCGTGGTGGCCATTCCACTGCTGATGGACCGCGACATCGCGGTGCGCCCGGCCGTGCTGGTGAGCGCACGCGCCGCGCTGGCGAACCCGCTGCCGATGGCGCTGTGGGCCACGCTGATCCTGGTGCTCACGCTGCTGGGCATGGTCACTGGGCTCGTGGGCCTGGTGGTGGCCGTGCCGTGGCTCGCGCACGCGAGCTGGCACGCCTACCGCGAGCTGGTCGGGCCCGAGGGCTCGGCCGCTCAGGCTGGCTGAGGGGCGGCCAGGGCCATGGGCAGCATCACAGAAGAGCAGGTGGCGCAGTTCGGGCTGACCTTCGGGGTCGGCGCGTTCATGCTCTACATGGCCTTCATCATCTGGCAGCTGGCGCGCGAGTCGAAGGCCGGCCGCTTCGGCACCTTCGTGCTGTTCCTCGCGCTGGGCGTGGGCCTCGTGGGCTTTATTGCCAAGGGCATCATCAAGTGGGTGATGGGCGTGGAGTGACGATCCTGACTGGCACTCAGGGCGTGGTCACGGGCTGGGGCGCAGGGGCCGGCACAGGCTGCAATCGGTGCAGGCGTCGGCTGCGGCGCGTTGCGCTCCAGCACACGGCGTTCGTAGAGGTAGTCGCTGCCGGTCTCATGACCCGCGCTGCGCGCCGCGCCGTACTGCGGCGTCTGCGGGAACTCGCAGTGCACGGCGTCGCGCAGCGTCTCGAACACT
>JBIJAP010000014.1:0-18448 GCA_044345715.1 Rubrivivax sp. | reverse complement strand
TCAGGAAGCCATAGCCGGGGTGGATGGCCTCGGCGTCGGTGACCTCGGCCGTGCTGATGATGGCCGGCATGTTGAGGTAGCTCTGCGCGCTGGGCGCCGGGCCGATGCACACCGCTTCGTCGGCGAGCTTGACGTACTTCGCCTCGCGGTCAGCCTCGGAGTAGACAACAACCGACTTGATGCCCATCTCGCGACAGGCACGCTGGATGCGAAGAGCGATTTCGCCGCGATTGGCGATCAGGACTTTCTTGAACACGAAAGCCCTGCCTTACTCGAGGACGAACAAGGGTTGGCCGAACTCCACCGCCTGGCCGTTTTCGCACAGCAGCTTGGCGATGCGGCCCTCGAGATCGGACTCGATCTCGTTCATGATCTTCATCGCCTCGATGATGCACACGGCCTGGCCGGGCTTGACGGCGTCGCCGACATCGGCAAACGGCTTCGCGCCCGGGCTGGCGGCGCGGTAGAAGGTGCCGACCATCGGCGACTTGATCACCCGCGGCTCGGGCGCTGCCGGCGCGGCTTCGGCCACCGGGGCGGCGGCCGGCAGCGCCACGGCCGGGGCGGCCACGGCTGCCGGTGCCACGGCCACGGCGGCCACGCCCGCCTTGACGATTCGCACCTTGCCTTCGGCTTCGGTGATCTCCAGTTCGGAGATGTTCGACTCCGAGACCAGGTCGATCAGGGTCTTGAGTTTTCTCAGGTCCATGGGGTCCTCGCGGGTTGGCCGCCGGTCATGGCCGGCGCCTGTGGGTTGTCGGGGGTGCCGCGCTCAGGCCGAAGCCGGCGGCGGCCGCTGTCCGAGCGCGTACTGCAGCGCGAGCCGGTAGCCTGCCGCTCCGAGCCCGACAATCACGCCGGTGGCGATGTCGCTCAGGTAGCTGTGGTGGCGAAACGGCTCGCGCCGGTGCACGTTGCTCAGGTGCACCTCGATGAAGGGCAGCGCCACGGAGGCCAGCGCGTCGCGCAGCGCCACGCTGGTGTGGGTGAGGCCGCCCGGGTTGATGACGATGAAGTCGGTGCCGTCGGTGCGTGCGGCGTGGATGCGGTCGATCAGCACGCCCTCGTGGTTGCTCTGCAGGCTGCTCAGCCGTGCGCTTGCATCGGCTGCCATCTGGGCCAGATCGGCGTCGATCTGCGGCAATGTCGTTGAGCCATAGACATCGGGCTCGCGCGTGCCAAGCAGATTGAGGTTGGGGCCGTGGAGGACGAGTAGTTGCATCGGTCATCGGCGCAGAGCCGCTGAAGGGCGCGACTGTACGCGGATTTGCTGCAGTTGCCAGCCGTTCGCGGCAAGGCGGGTTCTGCCGCCCTGCCGCGCTCAGACCACGCCGCTGGCCGCCATCTCGCGGGCCCAGGCCGCCATCTCGGCCGCGTTCGTTTCGCCGGCCTTCAGCTTGGCGACGCGTCCGCGGCGGTCGAAGGCCACCGTGAAGGGCAGGCCCGACTGCGTGTTGCCCAGCCGGCGCGCCAGCTCCGAGCCCTCGAAGCCGGCCATGGCGATGGCATAGCTCACGGGCGTGCGCCGCAGAAACTCGCGCACGGCGCGCGCGTTGTCCACCGCCAGGCCCAGGACGCGCCAGCCTTGGGCGGCGTGATCGCGTGCGAAGCGGTCGAGCTCGGGCATTTCCTTCACGCACGGGGGGCACCAGGTGCCCCAGAAGTTGAGCAGCAGCGGCTCGCCGCGGAAGCTGGCCATGGCCAGCGTGCGCGGCGCAGTCTCGTCGGAGGTCGGGAAGGCCAGGGTCCAGAAGCCGGCGGTGTCGCGATCGACGGCGGCCTGCTCTTCGAGGCGCCGCTTCTCGGCCGCCCGCTGCGCCACCACGCCGGCGCCCAGCACCACCACCGCCCCGCCGGCGAGCACCAGGCGCCGCTTCATGCCGCGGCTCCGGCCATGCGGGCCTGCAGCGCGGCGGTGTCGCCGCGCCAGCTTTGGCCATCGGCATCGGGCTTGAGGGCGCCGCGGAGGTCGTCGAGGTCGTGGATGATCAGGTGCACGGTCACGAGGTCGTTCAGTTCAGCGCTGCGGCTGGCCACGGTGAGCACGGGGATGGGTTCGCGGCGGTGGCGGCCGCCGGGGCCGTGGCCTGCCGGCAGGCTGTCGACGTCATAGTCGACGCCGGCGTTGATGAGTGCGATCTCAGGCGCTTTGCCGTCGTCGGCATACAGCTCGATGCGCAGCGCGCTCAGCCGCGTGGCGGTGCCGCGCCAGGCGGCGCCGGCCAGGTGGGGCTGGAACTCGGCCAGCCGCGTCATCCAGAGCAGAGCCACTTCGCGCAGCGCGCGCAGCTCGGCGGGCTGGGTGTCGGCGCACAAGATGGCGATGTGCTCGCGCACGGCGGCCTCGACGGTGGCGCTGTCGGGCAGCTCGACGCGAGCGCCGAAGTCGCGCGCGGCACGCCGCTTGGCCTGGTCGTACTCCATGCCCTCGTCGACGATCAGCCGAGCGGCGGCGGCGGCGATTTCCAGCGACGCGCTCATGGTGCGCTCCTGCGACCGTGGGCCCTGGGGCAGGGCTTCGACAGGCTCAGCCCGAACGGAGTGCTCCACCCCCCTCCGTTCGCCCTGAGCCTGTCGAAGGGCCGAGTGGCGCGCAGGCAGCGCCCCAGTCCGAGCGGAGTGAGTCCAGGGCGCGTCACTTCGGCAGCTCCACGTCGTTCATGCGCGCCACGATGGTGGACGAGCGCGACAGCAGGTACGGGCTCGAAGGCCGCTTCTCGAAGCGCTTGGGTGCCGGCAGCATCACTGCCAGCCGCGCCGCCTGCTGCGGTGCCAGCCCTGCCGCGTCGACGCGGAAGTAGTGGCGCGCTGCCGCCTGCGCGCCGAACACGCCCTCGCCCCATTCCACGTTGTTCAGGTAGATCTCCAGGATGCGTTCCTTGCTCAGCAGGCCCTCGAGCATCAGCGCCAGCACCAGCTCCTGCACCTTGCGCAGCACCGTGCGCTCGCCCGAGAGCAGCAGGTTCTTCGCCAGCTGCTGCGTGATGGTCGAACCGCCCACGATCTTGGGCACCACGGGCCGGCCTTGCCGTGCCGGGGCTTGTTCGGCCCGCGCCTGAGCGCGGGCTTCGGCACGCTCGTTGCGCTCCCAGGCCTTCTCGATGGCCGCCCAGTCGACGCCGCCGTGGTCGATGAAGCTGCCGTCTTCGCTGGCGATGACGGCCCGCTTCAGGTGGGGCGAAATGCGTTCGCCGTCCACCCATTGCTGGCTCCAGAGGATGCGCTGCTGCTCCACCGCGAGCCGCCAGGCCTCGCTGCGCTGGAAGCTGGTGCTTTGCGGGTCGACCACCGCCATCAGCGCGATGCGGCCGGCGAACACCAGCTGCAGCGCCAGAGTGCACAAGGCCACCAGGGCGATGAGGCGCAGGCCGTGGGTCTTCCAGGTGGCGCGGCTCATGCCGACGCGCCCACCTCGGCCCGCAGGGCCGCCAGCACCGGCGCCGTGGCCGGCATCACGCCGCGCCACAGGTAGAAGGCCTCGGCGGCCTGCTCCACCAGCATGCCAAGGCCGTCGCGCGCGGTGGCGCCGTGCTGGTGCGCCCAGGCCATGAAGGGCGCGGCGGCGGCGCCGTACATCAGGTCGACGGCCAGCGTGCCCGGGCGCAGCACGGCGCCCGGCACCGGCACGGCCGCGCCGGCCAGGCTGCTGCTGCTGGCGTTGATCACGACATCGAAGCCTCGGCCCGGCTCGGCCAGCGGCGCGGCTATGACCTTCGTGCCGTGGCCAGCGGCCAGCTCGGCATGGCTGGCGACCAGCGTCTCGGCCCTGGCAGCCGTGCGGTTGGCCAGCACCAGCTCAGCCACGCCGGCCTCGATGAGCGGCCCGAGCACGCCGGCCGCCGCGCCACCCGCGCCCACCAGCAGCACCTGCGTGCCGGCCAGCGGCCGGCCGGCGTGCAGCTGGATGTCGCGCACGAGGCCGATGCCGTCGGAGTTGTCGGCCCACCAGCGGGCCGGGTCGGGGCCGTCGAAGCCGAGCACATTGGCCGCACCGGCCCGCTGCGCGCGCGCGCTGGCGCGGCCGGCCGACTGCAGCACGAGTTGCAGCGCCTCGAACTTGAACGGCACCGTCACGTTGCAGCCGCGCGCGCCACCGCCAGCGAACGCGCCCACGCTGGCGGCAAAGCCGTCCAGCGGGCACAGCACGCGGCCGTAGTCGAGCAGCTGGCCGGTCTGGGCGGCAAAGCGGGCGTGGATGGCCGGGCTGCGGCTGTGGGCCACCGGGTGGCCGAGCACGGCGTAGCGGTCGGGGGTGGGCATCAGGCGTGCGTCAAGAGCGCATCAGGCGGGCTTCAGATCAGCGGCTGATCTGCGTCGTCTCTAGCGCCTCGTCGCGCGTGAAGCGAAAGCGCGAGGTCACGACGATCTGGTCGGCCTGCGCCCGCATGGCCGGCGTGAACGGGCCGAAAGGCGCCGCCGCCATCACGATGGCCAGGGCCTGCTGGTCGAGCCGTCGGTTGCGGCTGCTGAGCACGATGTCGGCCGCGACGACGCGGCCGTTGGCGTCGACCGTGACGTTCATCGTCAGCTCGCCGAAGAGCTTGCGGCCCTGGAATTCAGGGAAGCTGCGCGTGCCGCGGTCTTCGACGCGGCGGCGCAGGGTGTCGTAGTAGAGCGCGTAGACCTCTTCGCGCGTGGCCGGGCTGATGTAGCGCTTCTTGGGCCGCGCGTTTTCGTCGTTCACGCGCTTTTCGATCTCGGCCAGCAGCCGCAGCAGCTGGCGGCGACGCTCGTCCTGCTCGAGCTGGTCGGGGCGGCCGCTCTCGCGGCTGGGGTCGGGCGGCGGCAGCACGGCAATCTCGCGCCGTAACTGGGCCAAGAGCTGCTGCTGCTCGCGCTGCAGCCGCTCGATGCGCTGGCGCGCCTCGTCGGGGGCTTCGCCCATCTGCACGGTGGCCGCCAGCGGCAGCGGGCTGGTGGCGCGGCCCTTGGCGGCTTCGCCACCGCCCGCGAGGTTGGCTTGCGCGATGGCCTGGGCCTCGGCCGGCGGCTCGTTGCCACGCGCGTTGACGAGAATCACCTCCAGCGGCGTGTCGCGGAAGGCGCGGTTGATGGCCTCGGGGTCGACGAAGCGCACCGACAGCAACACGCCGTGCGCGCCCAGCGACAGCGCCAGGGCCCACTGCAGGGGCGTCAGGACGGGCCAGCGCATGGCGTGTTCAGGCCGCGGGCGGGGCCGGGGCCGGGGCCTCGGCCCCGGTGTCGGCGGCCGGCTCGGCCATCGGTCCGGCTTCCGTCAAGTCGATGGCCAGCTGCAGCGCGCCGGTGGGCTCGGACTCGTCGTCGTCGCCGCTCTCACCGGCCGGCGCCGGCTCGGCGTCGAGGCGTGCAGCCAGCGTCGCGTGCAGCTCCAGCGTCATCAGGTCGACACCGGTCACGCGGGCGCGCACGCGGGCGCCGCGCGGCAGGCCCTCGGTGCCGGGCACGCGGAACACCAGCGGCAGCGCCTCGGCGCGCACCAGGCCTTCCTTCATGACGGCGGCGTCGAGCTCGGCCGTGCCCGCCTGCTGCAGGTGGCGCAGCGTCCAGTAGCGTTCGATCTGCTGCTGGAAATCGTTGTAGGCCGAGTAGTTGGCGTCGAAGCCGCTGATCACGCTGAAGAGCGCGGCGTCCTTCGGCTTGAACGGCGCCACCAGCGGCGCCGTGCGGCCGTGGCGCGCCACGGCGACGATCTGCCACTGGTTCACGAGGTCGGTGTAGCGCCGCAGCGGGCTCGTGCTCCAGGCGTACTGCGCCACGCCCATGCCGGCGTGCGGCGCCGGCTTCACGCCCATCTTCACCTTGATGCCTGGGGCCAGGCTGGCCTGGCTGCGGTAGATGGCAGGCACGCCGTGCTGCGCCAGCCAGCCGCCCCAGGTGCTGTTGGCCAGGATCATGGCCTCGGCGACGATCAGGTCCAGCGGCGCGCCGCGGCGGCGCGTGCCGATCAGCACGGTCTCGTCGCCCTGCGGTTCGGCGTCCGTGTCGTCGCGCAGCAGCTTGAAGCTGTAGTCGGGCCGGTTGAAGAGCTCGGGCTTGCCGCGCACCACCTCGCGCGCGGCCTTCAGATGCCGCGCCAGGCGGAAGGCGAAGGCCAGTTCGGGCGCGAAGTCGTAGCCCGCCGGCTCGGCCCCGGTGAGCGTGGCCTCGGTGACGACGGCGTCCAGCACGTCATGGCGCAGGTTGGCCACGATCGGCACGCGCTCGATCTTCGTCTCGTGGCCGCGCAGCTCGAGCGTGGCTTCGTCGAAGGTGGCGTACAGGCTCACCGCCGGGCAGTCGCGGCCGGCCATCAGCGTGTAGGTCTGCACCACCTCGTCGGGCAGCATGGTGATCTTCCAGCCCGGCATGTAGACGGTGGACATGCGCTCGCGCGCCACCTTGTCGAGCGCCGAGTCGGGCGCGATCGCCAGGCCCGGCGCGGCGATGTGGATGCCGAACACTACCGTGCCCGTGCCGAGGCCGCGTACCGAGAGCGCATCGTCGATCTCGGTGGTGGCCGAGTCGTCGATGGAAAACGCCGCCACGCCGTCGGCGCGCGGCAAGTCACCTTCAACGGGCGGCGCCGCCAACGCCGGGAAGCCCGTGCCCTTGGCGAAGAACTCGAACAGGAAGCGCCGCCAATGAAACTGGTACGGGCTGCTGATGGCGCCGGCCGCGGCCAGCAGGTCCAGCGGCGAGCGCTGCGCCAGCCGCGTGGCCTCGACCACGGCCTTGTACTCGGGGCCGTTCTTGTCGGGCTTGAAGAGGATGCGGTAGAGCTGCTCGCGCACGGGCTCGGGGCACTGGCCGGCGGCCAGCTCGGCGGCCCAGGCCTCGATCTGCGCAGCGACCTGCTTCTTGCGCTCGATGCCCAGGAGCGCCGCCTTCACGGTTTCTTCAGGCGCCTTCTTGAACTGCCCGCGGCCCAGGCGGCGGAAGTAGTGCGGGGCGTCGAACAGGCGCAGCAGCGCGGCGGCCTGGTGCTCGGGGCCGGCCTTGGCGTCGAAGTACTCGCGGGCGAGGTCGGCAAAGGCGAACTCGGCCTCGGGGGCGAACTCCCAGGCCAGGTCGAGGTCGATCTCGTCGGCGAGTGCACGCGCACGCGCCAGCAGCTCGGCCGGCGCGGGCGTGTCGAAGCGCAGCATCAGGTTGGCGGCCTTGACCTTGACGCGCTTGCCGGAGTCGAGCTCCACCTGAAGCGAGCTGTCGGCCTCGGACATCACGCGGCCGGCGTGGAACTTGCCGGCGTCGTCGAAAAGGGCATACATGGGGCGATTGTCGCTGCCTGACTAGACAGACATCCCTCCGGAGACCTCGATGACGGTGCCGTTGATGTAGCTGGCGTCGTCGCTGGCCAAAAACGCGTACACGCTGGCAATCTCTTCAGGCCGCGCCAGCCGGCCCAGTGGCACCTGCGAGCGCATCTGTTCCAGCACCTTGTCGGGCACGGTGGCGAGGATGGGTGTCTCGACGAAGCCCGGAGCCACGGCATTGACGCGCACGCCCTTGGGCCCGAGCTCGCGGCTCCAGGTCTTGGTGAAGCCGATGACGCCGAACTTCGACGCCGCGTAGTTGGTCTGCCCGTAGTTGCCATACAGCCCCACCACGCTGCTGGCGTTGAGGATGACCCCGGCGCCCTGCGCCACCATCAGCGGCGCCACGGCCTGCGCGCAATGGAATACGCCGCGGAGGTTGACGTCGATCACGGCGTCGAACTGCTCCAGCGTCATCTTCACCAGGCGCGCGTCTTTGGTGATGCCGGCGTTGTTGACGAGCACGTCGATGCGGCCGTGCTCGGCCTGCACGCGCGCCACCAGCGCGTGGACGTCTTCGCGGCGCGTCACGTCCACCGCGTGCAGCGCAGCGGCGCCGGGCACGCTGCCCGCATCGCTGCCGACGCGACGGTCGCAGCCGATGACGATGGCGCCTTCGGCCGCGAGCCGGGCCACGGTGGCGGCGCCGATGCCATGTGCGGCGCCGGTGACGATGCAGATCTTGTTCTTCAATTTCATGGTGAGTCGGGCTTCTCAAGCAGGGGTCAGGGAAAGGTGTTCCAGCAGCCGCGGCAGGTGCGTGGCGAAGTCGCTCAGGGCGTGGTCGCTGCCGTCCACGCGCAGCAGCGGATCGCCGGCATAGCGCGCGGCCATCTCGCGCCAGTCGAGCAGCTCGTCGCCGGTGGCGATGATCGGCAGGTAGCGCGCGCGGCCGCTCAGCACGCCGGGGGTCATCGCACGCAGTTCGTCGACGAAGCCGGGCTGGAAGAAGAAGCGCTCGGCCGGGTCGTGCCAGGCGGTCTGCTCGCCGATGTGCGCCGCGAGGCCACGCGCGGGGTCGACGGCGGGGTTGATGACCGCGACACGCCAATGCCGGCGTGCCGGGGTTTCCGCCAGCGCAGTGGCGTAGAAACCGCCGAGCGAGCTGCCGACCACGGCCGAGCTGTCGGGTGGCCAGCTGGCCGTGCCGGCGTCGACCAGCGCCAGTGCCTCGCGCGGCGAGGGCGGCAGCTGCGGACACCACGCGTGCACGTCGGGCCGTCGCGCGGCCAGCCAGCCCGCCATCTGCTGCGCCTTGGCCGAGCGCGGCGAGGAGCGGAAGCCGTGCAGGTAAAGCAGGTGGGTCACCGGCCGCCGTTCGGCTACGGAATCGAGCATTCCGGCAGTCTACGGCCGTGCTTCGTCGCAGCGGGTCGAGGGGGCTGAGGCTTGCCGCAGAATGCGCCGTTTCCACGCTGCACCATGCCTGCATGCCGCCTTCATGACGAGCGCAGCGCACAGCGTCCCCTGTCGCTCACAGCCACCCGAGACCCCGTGATGCACCCGTCCTCCCCGACCCGTGAAGACCCTCGCGCAACGCGCCGTGCCCTCCCGCTGCCGCCCTTGGCTGCCGTGGCCGCCGCCGTGGCCCTGCTGAGCGGCTGCGCGACCACTGCGCCCTCGGGTGGCGCAGGTGTGGCCACCGTCCAGCCTGCCGCGGCCCCCGCTGCCGCCCCGGCCCCGGCGGCCGCCCCCGGCGCAGCCACGCCGCCGGTTGCCGGCGGCGGTGCCGCCGGTGCTGCGGCCGGCGCGCGCCCGCCGGCCGCAGCGGGTGCGGCCCCGGCTCCGGCTGCAGCCCGCCCGCCGGGCACGCCGCCGCCCCCGCCGGCCTTTGCCGATGTCATCAAGGACGCCAAGCGCGAGGACGGCTTCGTGCCGCTGTGGCGCAAGGACGAGAAGGTCTGGCTCGAGATCGCGCCCGAGCGCCTGGGCAAGCCCTTCTTGCTGTCGGTGAACGTCAAGAACGCCGTCGGCGAACGCGGCCTGTACGCGGGCCAGATGGGGCCGGCGTGGATGGCCGAGTTCCGCAAGGTCGGCAACCAGGTGCAGCTGATCGCCCTGCAGACCGACTTCCGCGCCGAGGCCAACGCCGCCAACAAGATCGCCGTCGGCGAGAGCTTCAGCAACAGCCTCGTGGCAGCGGCAGCCACGGCCAGCGCCGAGCACCCCGAGCGCAAGAGCGTGCTGGTGGACGCCAGCTTCCTGCTCGGCGACCTCACCAGTTACACCACGCTGCTGGAGCTGGCCTTCCGCATGCCGTTCGCGCCCGACCGCGCCAACAGCTACTTCGACGCCGCGCGCGCCGAGCCGGGGCTCACGACGCTGGGCGCGCAGTTGCACTTCTCGGTGCCGCGCCTGTCGCCGCCGCCGCTGCTGCCGCCGGGTGCGCCGCGGCCCAACACGCCGCCGCCGCCGCAGACCACGCCCGATCCGCGCAGCCTGTTCGTGGGCTTCGTCTACAACTTCCGCGAGCTGCCGGCCGAGCCCTTGAAGCCCCGCCTGGCCGACCCGCGCGTGGGCTACTTCACCGACAGCTTCACCGACCTGTCCGACGACCTCAAGCCCACCACGCGCGTGCACCACATCAACCGCTGGCGCCTGGAGAAGAAGGACCCTGCCGCCGCGATGAGCGAGCCCGTGCGCCCGATCACGTTCTGGATGGACCGCAACACGCCGCCGCGCTACCGCAAGGCCGTGGAGGAGGGCATCCTGGAGTGGAACAAGGCTTTCGAGCGCATCGGCTTCAAGAACGCCATCGTCGCCAAGCAGCAGCCCGACGACGCCAAGTTCTCGCTGATGGAAGCCGGCCACGCCTCGGTGCGCTGGTTCACGGGGGCCGATGTCGGCTTTGCGCAGGGCCCGAGCCACACCGACCCGCGCACCGGCGAGATCCTCGACGCCGACATCCGCATGTCCGATGTCTTCGGCCGCGGCGCGCGGCGGACTGTCCGCGAGGACATGATGAGCACTGCGATGCACGGCGGGCTGCCGATGCAGAGCTTCGCCGCGCCGCCGGCCGCCGGTGCGCCTGGCTGGCGCGGCGCGCTGTCGACCCTGTGGCAGCAGGGCCTGGCCACGCAGGACGGGGCGCTCCAGGCCTGTGGCTATGCAATGCAGGCGGTGAACGAGTTTCACTTCGCCATGGACTTGCTTGAGGCCCGCGGCGACCTCGACCCCGAGAGCCCCGAGGCCGAAGCCGTCGCACAGGCCTACGTCAAGGACACCATCGTCCACGAAGTGGGCCACACCCTGGGCCTGCGCCACAACTTCATCAGCTCCACCACCGTCACGCGGGCGCAGCTCAAGGACAAGGCCTTCGGCGAGAGGAACGGCATCACCAACTCGGTGATGGACTACTCTGGCTTCAACCTGCCGCTGGAGGGCGAGCCCAAGGGCGAGCTCATCATGAAGGGGCTGGGCGCCTATGACCTGTTCGCGGTCGAGTACGGCTACAAGCCGCTGGACCCGAAGCTCGACGCCAAGGCCGAGGCGGCGGAGCTGGACAAGATCGCCAGCCGCCAGCGCACCGACCCGCTGATCGCCTTTGCCGACGACGCCGATGCCGGCTGGGGTGACACGGGTGGTTACGACCCGCGCGTCAACCGTTTCGACCTTGGCGATGACCCGCTGGCCTTCTTTCAGCGCCGGCTGCAGCTGACGCGCGAGTTGTGGAACCGCGTGCAGACGCGCGGCCCGAAGGCCGGCGACGACGCCAACCGGCTGCGCCGCAGCCTGATGGCCGGCTTTCGCCAGCTTGGCGGCGCGCCGCTGGACGCGGCCAAGTACGTGGGCGGCGTCTACGCCGAGCGCGATCCGCAAGGTCGCCCCGATTCGCGCCCGGCCTTCCGCGCGGTGGAGCCGGCGCGCCAGCGCGAGGCCCTGAGGTTCGTGTCCGACTCGCTTTTCCAGGTGGAAAGCTTCCGCTTCAAGCCCGAGTTCCTGAGCAGCCTGCAGCCGGACTTCATCGAGTGGAACCGCGCCGGCCCGGCCGACATCCCTGGCACCGTGCTGGCGCTGCAGACGCAGGCCATGGACCGGCTGCTCTCGCCCGGTACCGCCCGGCGCCTTCTCGACCTGCCGAACCTGGTACCCGAGGCCCAGCGCAAGGACCTGATCTCGCTCAACGAGCTGTACACCACGCTGCAGGGCGCGGTGTGGAGCGAGCTCAAGACCGGCAAGGACATCGAGCCGATGCGCCGTAGTCTGCAGCGCGCGCACCTCACGCGGCTGCAGGCGCTGCTCACGCGGCCGGGCGGCGCGCTGCCGGCCGATGCCTACGCGCTGGCGCGCTTCCAGGCGCTGCGGCTGCAGGCCGAGCTGAGGGCGGCCGCCGGCAAGCGTGGCCTGAGCGTGGAGAACAAGGCCCACCTCGACGAGGCGCTGACCACGCTGACCGAGGCCCTGAAGGCGACGCTGTCGCGGGGCTGAGCCCCGTTCAGCGGCCGGCCAGCGCCGCGAGCAGCTGGCCGTGCAGCCCGCCGAAGCCGCCGTTGCTCATGCACAGCACGTGGTCACCGGGCCTTGCGGCCCGGGCCACGGCGGCCACGAGGGCCTCCACACTGTCGGCCGCGAAGGCGCGCTCGCCCATCGGTGCCAGCGTGTCGCGCACGCTCCAGCCGTAGTCGCCCTGCAGGCCGAACGCGAGGTCGGCTTCTTCCAGCGACCAGGGCAGCTGCGCCTTCATCGTGCCCAGCTTCATGGTGTTGCTGCGCGGCTCGAACACCGCCAGGATGCGCGTGCTCAAGCCGACCTTGCGGCGCAGGCCGTCGATGGTGGTGCGCATGGCCGTGGGGTGGTGGGCGAAGTCGTCGTAGACCTTCACGCCGCCGGCCTCGCCCAGCAGCTCGAGCCGGCGCTTCACGTTGCGGAAGCTGGCCAGGGCCTTGCAAGCCTCGGCCGGCGCCACGCCCACGTGCTCGGCCGCGCCGATGGCCGCCAGCGCGTTCATCTGGTTGTGCTCGCCGAGCAGATCCCAGGCCACGTGCCCGAGCTTGAGGCTGCCGCGCAGCACGTCGAAGCTGCCGGGCTCGCCGCGCGCGCACAGGCCGCCGGGTTCCTCGCGCTTGGTGCCAAAGCGCTGCACCTCGCTCCAGCAGCCGCGCGCCAGCACGCGGGCCAGGGCTTCGTCGCGGGCGTTGACGACGATTCGGCCCTGCGAGGGCATGGCGCGCACGAGATGGTGGAACTGCGTCTCGATGGCCTTGAGGTCGTCGAAGATGTCGGCGTGGTCGAGCTCGAGGTTGTTGAGCACGGCCGTGCGCGGCCGGTAGTGCACGAACTTGCTGCGCTTGTCGAAGAGCGCGGTGTCGTACTCGTCGGCCTCGATGACGAAGGGCGCGCCGGCACCATCGCCCCCATCACCCAGCCGGGCGCTGACGCCGAAATTGAGCGGCACGCCGCCGACCAGGAAGCCGGGCTTGCGGCCGGTCGGCGCGGTTTGCTCCAGGATCCAGGCGAGCATGGCCGTGGTCGTGGTCTTGCCGTGCGTGCCGGCCACCGCCAGCACGTGGCGGCCGTGCAGCACCTGCTCGGCCAGCCACTGCGGACCGCTGGTGTAGCGCGCGCCGGCATCGAGCACCGCCTCCATCAGCGGCATGCCGCGCTTGACGACGTTGCCGACGACAAAGACATCGGGCTTCAGCGCCATCTGCTCGGCGCCGTAGCCCTCGATCAGCTCGATGCCGAGCTCGCGCAGCTGATCGCTCATCGGCGGGTACACCGCGGCGTCGCAGCCCGTCACGCGGTGGCCGGCTTCGCGAGCCAATGCCGCCAGGCCGCCCATGAAGGTGCCGCAGATGCCGAGGACATGAATATGCATACGGGGCATTCTAGGAGTCGGGTCGTCGCCCGCATCCAGGGCCTCTGCTAGCGTCCCGCGCATGACGACCGGTTTCGTGGGCCTGCCCTGGATCGCCGAGCACCCCATCGCCTACCCGGCGCTGGAGGTGGTGCACATCTTCGGCATCGCGCTGCTGCTGGGCAACCTCGTGCTGCTGGAGCTGCGCGTGTGGGGCGTGGCGGCCGCGCTGCCGCTGGCGCCGCTGGCGCGGCTGACGACGGCGCTGTCGCTGGCCGGTTTTGGCCTGGTGGCGGCCAGCGGCCTGGTGATGTTCGCCGCGAGCCCGGGTGAGTTGCTGGCCAACCGGGCTTTCCTGCTCAAGCTCGGGCTGGTGTCGGCCGCCGGCATCAATGCGGCGATGTTTCATGCCCGGGGTGGCCTGCACAAACCCGATGCAGTGGCGCGCGCTCAGACCGTGTTGTCGTTGGGACTATGGATCGCGGCGATCATCAGCGGCCGCTGGATTGCCTATATCTGAAGGAGATTGCCATGCATCGCCGCACCTTCGTCGCTGCCGCCCCCGTGCTGCTGTGGCTGCCCACGGCACCCGCGCGGGCCCACCACGGCTGGAGCAGCTTCGACCAGGCCCGCCCGATCTACCTCGAGGGCGTGGCGCGCGATGTCCGCTGGCGCAACCCCCATGCCGAGCTGAAGCTCGAGCTGCCGGCCGCGGGCCTGAAGCTCCCGGCCGACCTGGCGACGCGGGTGCTGCCGCCGCAGTCGGCGCCGGTCGACGGCGCGTCGCTGCTGAAGGCCGCGCAGTTGCCCACGCGCAAGGACCGCTTCTGGGATATCGAGCTCGCGCCGCTGTCGCGCATGGGCGCCTGGCAGGTGCCGGAGATCAAGGCCGGCGACGCGATGGCCGTGCTCGGCTTCACCTTCGCCGCCGAGAAGGGCGACGCGATCCTGCGTGTCGAGTACCTTTTTGTCGGCGGCAAGACCTACGGCCTGCGCTCTTCACCGGCCTGAACCTGCCGGCCTGAATCTGTCGGTTGTGGGGCTACAGCGCCGCGAAGGCCTCGCGCGCGGCCGCCACGGTGGCGTCGATGTCGGCCGGAGTGTGCGCGGCGCTCACGAAGCCGGCCTCGTACAGCGCCGGCGCGAGGTACACGCCGCGGTCGAGCATGGCGTGGAAGAAGCGGTTGAAGCGCGCCGAATCGGTGGTCATGACCGTGGCGTAGTTCTGCGGCAACTGGTTGAAGAAGAAGAAGCCGAACATGCCGCCTTCGCTGTCACTGACCAGCGGCACGCCGGCATCCCGCGCCGCGCCTTCCAGGCCCTCGACGAGGCGCCGCGTCTGGGCGGCCAGGGCCTCGAAGAAGCCGGGCTTGGTGATCTCCTTCAGCGTGGCCAGCCCGCAGGCCGTGGCCACCGGGTTGCCGCTCAGCGTGCCGGCCTGGTACACAGGCCCCAGCGGTGCGAGCTGGCGCATCACCTCGCGGCTGGCGCCGAAGGCCGCCAGCGGCATGCCGCCACCGATGACCTTGCCGAACACGAAGACATCGGCCTTGAAGCCCGGAATCAGCCGCTGGTAGACGCTGTGCGCGCCGCCGAGCGCGACGCGGAAGCCCGACATCACCTCGTCGAAGACGAGCATCGCGCCGTGCGCCGTGCACAGCTCGCGAAGCCGCGTCATGAAGGGCACCGAGGCGCGCACGAAGTTCATGTTACCGGCGATCGGCTCGATCATCACGCAGGCGAGTTCCTTGCCGTGCGCGTCGAAGGCCGCCTCGAGTGCGGCGATGTCGTTGTACGGCAGCACGAGCGTGTGCTTGACCACGTCTTCGGGCACACCGGCGCTGGTGGGGAAGCCGAAGGTCGCCAGGCCCGAGCCGGCCTTCACCAGCAGCGGGTCGGCGTGGCCGTGGTAGCAGCCCTCGAACTTGATGAACTTCGAGCGGCCCGTGGCGCCGCGTGCCAGCCGCAGCGCGCTCATGCCGGCCTCGGTGCCGCTGCTCACCAGCCGCACCTGCTCGACGCCGGGCACGAGGGCGATGATGGCCTCGGCGAGCTCGATCTCGCGCTCGGTGGGGGCGCCGAAACTGAAGCCGTCGAGCAACGCCCGCTGCACCGCGTCGACCACCGCCGGGTGGCCGTGGCCGAGGATCATCGGGCCCCAGGAGCCGATGTAGTCGGTGTAGCGCTTTCCTTCGGCATCGAAGATGTACGGGCCCTCAGCACGCGTGATGAAACGCGGGGTGCCACCGACGGCGCGGAATGCGCGCACCGGCGAATTCACGCCGCCGGGAATGACACGTTGGGCGCGCTCGAACAGGGCCTGGTTGGTGGTCGACATCGGATCGGGTGTGTATAGAGTGGGCGCGGCGCGGTGCGCCGTTTCAGTGGACTCGGCGCGGTGCACCTTTGGGCGCCGGCGCCTCGGGTTCGGGATCGGGTTCGCCGCCATCGCCACCGGGATGACCGTCGTCTTCGCCTTCTTCAGGAGGCGGCAGCGCCCAGAAGAAGCGGTCGGGCACGACATGGCCCATGCCGGGGCGGAAGCCGGCGTCGAGCGACTGGTCGAGGAAGCTCAGCGCCTCGGACACGGCCGCCTGCAGCTCCACGCCGGTGGCCAGCAGTGCCGCCAGCGCCGCACTGAGCGTGTCGCCGGCACCGACGAAACTGGTGTCGAAGCGCTCGAACTTCTCGCCCGCGAGCGCGCCTTGTGGCGAGGCCAGCACGTTGTCGATGTATTGCTCGGGGCCCTTGGCCACCAGCGCGATGCCGGTGACGAGCACGAAGCGCGTGCCGTGCTCGGAGGCTGCCACGGCGAGCTCGCGCGCCGACGGCGGGCGCTCGCTGTCCCACTCGGGCAGCAGAAAGTCCTGCAGCGTCTTGTGGTTGCCCACCAGCACCTCGGTGGCCGGCAGGATGAGCTCGCGGAAGGCGTCGAGGTAGGGCTGCAGCTGGTCTTCGTCCATCCAGCCGAGGTTGGGCAGGTGGGTGACGAGCGGGATCTCCGTGTAGTCGGACAGCACCTCGGCGACGGCACTGACATTGTCGGCCGAGCCCAGGAAGCCGACCTTCCAGCCGGCGATCGTGACGTCTTCGAGGATCGTGCGGGCCTGCTCGGCCACGACGTCGGGATCGATGTCGTGCTGATCGAAGATGTCGGCGGTGTCGCGCATGACGATGCTCGTGACAACCGGCAGCGCATGCGCGCCCATGGCAGCCACGGTGGCCACGTCGCCAGCCACGCCGCTGGCGCCGCTGGGCTCGCTGGCGTTGAAGCACATCACCGCGGCAGGCGGCGGCGGCTCGATGGCAGCGCCTTCGGGGCCTTCGAGGCCTTCGGCGGGATTCGGAACGGGATTCATGTGGGATGGGGCATGGAGGGCGGGAGGGCCGGCCGCGAGGGCTGGCCCGGCGAGGCAGCGCGGGCTCGGATGGGGCCGGACCCAACCTCCAGCAGATTCTGAAGAACGTCGTGCAGGCCCTCACAAATCCACATGAATCGCCGGATGTGCGTGGCTACAATGACCGACCATTGTAGTGAGGTGACTGAGCCATCGTGAGCGAACCGAGTACCTGGATGTGCCTGATCTGCGGCTGGATCTACAACGAGGCCGATGGCGATCCGGAACACGGCATTCCCCCCGGCACCGCCTGGGCCGACGTGTCCATGAACTGGACCTGTCCCGAGTGCGGTGCCCGCAAGGAAGACTTCGAGATGGTGCAGATCTGAACCCCCGCCGCGTCAGCACGACCTGGCCGCGGCCCTGAAGGTTCATTGAGGAGGACCGCACTTGGACATGCAAGGGCCCGCTGCGGGCGCAGGTGCAACCATCCCGGCGCCCGTGGGTGCGCGGGTGCTGGTCATCGACGACAGCAACACGATCCGGCGCAGCGCCGAGATCTTCCTGCGCCAGGGCGGCCACGTGGTCGTGCTGGCTGAGGACGGCTTTGACGCGCTCGCCAAGGTCAACGACCACACGCCCGAACTTATCTTCTGCGACATCCTGATGCCGCGGCTCGATGGCTACCAGACCTGCGCCATCATCAAGCGCAACCCCCGTTTCGCGCACGTGCCGGTCATCATGCTGTCGAGCAAGGACGGCCTGTTTGACAAGGCCCGGGGCCGAATGGTCGGCTCCGAGGACTACCTCACCAAGCCCTTCACGAAGGAACAGCTGCTGAATGCGGTCGCTTCACACCGCCGCTCCGCAGCCTGACCCGAACGCCGGAACGCCACAGCGATGACCATCCAGAAGATTCTCGTCGTCGACGACTCCAAGACCGAGTTGCATCACCTCTCCGACATCCTCGGCAAGCGCGGCTACACCGTGCGCACGGCCGAGAACGGCGCTGAGGCCTTGCGCCGGCTTGAGGAAGACAAGCCCCATCTCATCCTGATGGACGTGGTCATGCCGGGCCAGAACGGCTTCCAGCTCACGCGCAGCATCACGCGCGATGCCCGCTTCTCCGACGTGCCGGTGATCATGTGCACGAGCAAGAATCAGGAGACCGACAAGGTCTGGGGCATGCGGCAGGGCGCCCGCGACTACATCGTCAAGCCCGTCAATACCGACGAGCTGATCGCCAAGATCAAGGCCTTCGACTGATGAAGCAGGTCGGCGGCTCACGTGGTTCGCGGCGGAGCGGGGTAGAGCCCGCGCCCTCAGCGCGGCCGGGCGGTCACTGATGGCCAACCGCGAAGCGCTGCGCGAACTCCAGAGCCGTCTCGCCGAGCGGCTGCAGGCGGCCCGCACCGAGACGCGGGCCGTGTCGTGGCTGGCCGTCGAATGTGCTGGCGCCGGCCTGCTGGTGCCGCTGGCCAGTGCCGGCGAGATCTTTCCACCCGGAGCGTTGCTGCCTGTGCCGCACACCCAGGCGTGGTTCCTGGGCGTGGCCAACCTGCGCGGTGGCCTTCACGGTGTTGTCGACATCGGCGCGTTCCTGGGCCTGCGCCCGCCGCTGGCCCGCGACGCGGTGCGCGAGCAGGCCCGGCTGGTGGCCTTCAATCCGAAGCTCGGCTCGCACTGCGCAGTGCTGGTCGACCGCCTCGCTGGCCTACGCAGCCAGCAGCAAATGGAGCGCGAGCCGGCTGAAGCCGCGCCGCTTCCCGAATTCGCCGCGGGCGGCCGTTGGCGCGATGCCGACGGCCGCCTGTGGCAGGAAATCGACCTCGCGGCGCTGGCCCGTCACGAGCTGTTCCTGGCCATCGCGGCATGAACGCGCCGCGCGAACGGGTTCCGATGGACATCGGCGGCGTCACGGTGCCGCTCGACTTCGAACCGACACACGAGCAATGAAGAGGACGCCATGAGCTTTCTGGATCGCATCAAGGGTGCCGGTCGCGCCAAGCCAGAGTCCGACAAGCCCGCGGCGTCAGAGC
>JBIJAP010000265.1:0-5387 GCA_044345715.1 Rubrivivax sp. | reverse complement strand
GGCGTCGCGCAGATACTGCGCCGCACCGGTTTCTTCGATGAAGCCCATGCCGCCGTGTACCTGCACGCCCAGCGAGGCCACATCGAGCGCCATCTCGGTGGACAGGCCCTTGATCAGCGGCACCAGGAACTCGTAGAACGCCTGGTTGTCGTCGCGCACGGCCGCATCGGGGTGCGCGTGCGCGGCGTCGAAGGCGCTCGCACCCACCAGGGCCATCGCACGGCAGCCCTCGGTCCAAGCGCGCATCGTCATCAGCATGCGGCGCACATCGGGGTGGTGGATGATGGCCGCGGCATGGCCGAGGCTGCCGTCCACCGGGCGGCTCTGCACGCGGTCGCGCGCGTACTGCACGGCCTTCTGGTAGGCCCGCTCGGCCAGCGCGATGCCCTGCACGCCGACGCCGTATCGCGCGGCGTTCATCATGATGAACATGTACTCAAGACCGCGGTTCTCCTGACCGACGAGTTCAGCGACCGCGCCGCCATGGTCGCCGTACTGCAGCACGGCCGTGGGGCTGGCCTTGATGCCCAGCTTGTGCTCGATGCTCACGCAGTGCACGTCGTTTCGCGTGCCGTCGGGCAACACCTTCGGGCAGATGAACAGGCTGATGCCCTTCACGCCCTCGGGCGCGCCCACCACGCGCGCCAGCACGAGGTGGACGATGTTGTCCGCCATGTCGTGCTCGCCCCAGGTGATGTAGATCTTGGTGCCGAAGAGCTTGTAGCTGCCGTCGGGCTGCGGCTCGGCCCGCGTGCGCACCAGGCTCAGGTCGGAGCCGGCCTGCGGCTCGGTGAGGTTCATCGTGCCGGTCCACGAGCCGTCGATCAGCTTGGGCAGGTACGTCGCCTGCTGCGCGGGGGTGCCGGCGGTGAGCAGCGCCTCCACGGCGCCGTCGGTCAGCAGCGGGCACAGCGCGAAGCTCATGTTGGCGCTGTTCACCATCTCGCTGCAGGCGGCGTGGATCAGCTTCGGCAAGCCCTGGCCGCCGTGCGCCTCGGGGTGCTGCAGGCCCTGCCAGCCGCCTTCGGCGTACTGCGCGAAGGCCTCCTTGAAGCCGGGCGTGGCGTGAACGACGCCGTCCTTCAGATACGACGGGTTGCGATCGCCGTCCCAGTTGAGCGGCGCGATCACGCCCTCGGCGAACTTGGCGCTTTCCTCGAGCACCGCCGCGGCCGTGTCCAGGCCATGGTCCTCATGGCCCGGTAGCGTGGCCACGGCCTCGATGCCGGCCAGCGCCTTCATGACGAACAGCATGTCCTTGACGGGGGCGCGGTAGCTCATGGCGGTCTCCTGCTGCGGGGTCGGTTCGGGTCAGAGGCTGGCCACGAGCTCGGGCACGGCGGTGAACAGGTCCGCCTCCAGGCCGTAGTCGGCCACGCTGAAGATCGGCGCCTCAGGGTCCTTGTTGATGGCCACGATGACCTTGCTGTCCTTCATGCCCGCCAGGTGCTGGATGGCACCGCTGATGCCGGCGGCGATGTACAGCGTGGGCGCGACGATCTTGCCGGTCTGGCCCACCTGCCAGTCGTTGGGCGCATAGCCGGCGTCCACCGCAGCGCGGCTGGCGCCGAGCGCGGCGCCAAGTTTGTCGGCCAGCGGCAGCAGCACCTCGTTGAACTTGTCGCTGCTGCCCAGAGCCCGGCCGCCACTGACGATGATCTTGGCCGCCGTGAGCTCGGGGCGGTCGCTCTTGGCGATCTCGCTGCCCATGAACGTGCTGTTGCCGGCGTCGGCCACCGCGGCCACCGTCTCAACGGCCGCGCTGCCGCCCGTGGCCGCCGCGGCATCGAAGCCGGTGGTGCGCACCGTGATCACCTTCACGGCGTCGGTGCTCTGCACCAGCGCGATGGCGTTGCCGGCGTAGATGGGGCGCTCGAAGGTGTCGGGCGAGACCACCTTGGTGGCGTCGGAGATCTGCGCCACGTCGAGCAGCGCCGCCACGCGCGGCGCGATGTTCTTGCCCGCGGCCGTGGCCGCGAACAGGATGTGGCTGTAGCCGCCCACCGATCCCTTAGCGATGGCCAGCACCTGCGCCGCGACGTTCTCGGCAATGCCGTGGTCGAGGTGCGCCGCGTCGGCATGCAGCACCTTGGCGACGCCGGCGATCTGCGCCGCCGCGGCCGCGGCCGCTCCGGCGTTCGTGCCGGCGATCAACACATGCACGTCGCCGCCGCAGGCCAGTGCCGCGGTAACGGCGTTGAAGGTGCCGCCCTTGAGCGACGCGTTGTCGTGTTCAGCCACCACGAGGATGGACGCCAGAGCAGCCATGGTCAGATCACCTTCGCTTCGTTCTTGAGCTTGGCCACCAGCGTGGCCACGTCGGGCACCTTCACGCCGGCACCGCGCTTGGGCGGCTCCGACACCTTCAGCGTCTTGATGCGCGGCGCCACGTCCACACCCAGGTCGGCCGGCTTCAGCATCTCGAGCGGCTTCTTCTTCGCCTTCATGATGTTGGGCAGCGTCACGTAGCGCGGCTCGTTCAGGCGCAGGTCGAAGGTGGCCTGCGGCAGGCCGGCCAGCGCGGCCAGCATCTGGCCGGTCTGGTTGCAGTCGTCGTCGATGGCCTGCTTGCCGAGGATCACGAGGCCGGGCTGCTCCTTGTCGACCAGCGCCTTCAGCAGCTTGGCTACGGCCAGCGGCTGCAGTTCGACATCGGTCTCGACGAGGATGGCGCGGTCGGCGCCGATGGCCATGGCCGTGCGCAGCGTCTCCTGGCACTGCGCCACGCCGCAGGACACCGCCACGATCTCGGTGACGGCGCCCTTCTCCTTCAGGCGCACCGCCTCTTCGACGGCGATCTCGTCGAAGGGGTTCATGCTCATCTTGACGTTGGCGATGTCCACGCCCGTGCCGTCGCTCTTGACGCGCACCTTGACGTTGTAGTCGACCACCCGCTTCACGGGGACCAGCACCTTCATGCCTCGCACTCCTTGGGTCTGAGTTCGTACGCCCGCGCGCAGCTGACGGGCCAATTGACGTAAACGTCAATCGGAGCATTCTAGGCGGCGGGGTGTGCTGTGCCGGGCAGGCCCGACGCAGAATAGAACGATCGTACTATTTTTTGGATGCGCCCAAGGCAGCGATCGCCGCGGACTGTCCGCGGGCGACGTCAATGCGACGCAGCAGCACCAGCCCGGCCAGGAAAAACAGACCCGTGCTGGCGATGGCCAGGCGGTGGTTACCGCCCGAAGCCCATGTGACGAGGCCGTAGGTGATGGGCCCGACGATCGCCGAGGCGCGCACCGCGAAGGTCCACAAACCGAAGAACTCACCGAGCCGGTCGGCCGGGGCAAACAGGCCAGCCAGCGCGCGACCGGCACTCTGGCTCGAGCCCATGCACAAACCGGCCAGCACCGCCGCCACCCAGAAGAGGCCGGGCGTGGTGGCCGCCACCGCCAGCACTGTCATCAGCACCCAGCCCCAGAGCGTGAACGCCAATGCGCGCTTGTGGCCGATGCGGTCTTGCCAGTAGCCGAAGCCGAACGCGCCAATGGCCGACGCGATGTTGACGAGGAAGATCAGCATCATCGTCTGCGTCTGCTTGAAGCCGAGCACCTCTTCGGCGTAGATCGCCGCAAGCGCGATGACGACCGCGATGCCGGCCTGGTAGGCCACGGCGCAGGCCATCAGCCAGCGGAAGTCTTCGTAGCGCCGCGCTTCGTGCCAGGTGCGCTGCAGGCGGCGCCAGGCCTCGCCGGTGGCGCTGCCCACCGTCACCGGCTGCGGCACGGCCCGCTCCTTGAGCAGCACGAAGGTCGCCACCGACGCGAGCGCGTAGACCGCCGAGGTGATCAGCATTGTCACCGGCACGAAGTGCGTGGCTGGCAGGCCCTGCCCTTGCGCCCAGATGACGTAGCCCAGGCTCAGGCCCAGCGTCAGCATGCCGCCGCAGTAGCCCAGGCTCCAGCCCCAGCCCGAGACGCGGCCCAGGGCCTCGCGCCGCGCCAGTTCGGGCAGGAAGGCCGAGGTCATCTGCTCGCCGACCGCGTAGCAGAAGTTCGAGATGACGATGGCCGCCACCGCCAGCCAGAGGTCGCCGCCTCCCACGCCTGCCAGCGCGGCGGTGGCGGCCACGCAACCCAGCGTCGTGGCCATCAGCACAGCCTTCTTCGCGGCGCGGCCATCGGCCCAGGCGCCGAGCAACGGCGTGGCCAGCATCACCAGGGCGTTGCTCAGGCCCAGCGTCAGCGTCCAGGCCAGCGTGCCCCAGTCGGCACCGCCGGCCACCACGCCCACGAAGTAGGCGTTGAACACCGCCGTGAGGACCACGGTCGTGTAGCCCGAGTTGGCGAAGTCGTACATCGCCCAGCCGAACACCTCGCGGCGGGCCACTCCAGGGTTCAGGGCGGTGGGGTCGAACAAGGCCATCGCGGCATCTCCACGGTGCGCCGCGGTGCAGCGCCAGGGTTGCAATGATGGTGCCCGGAGCGGGGCTCGAACCCGCATGCCCTGTAAAGGGCCGCGGATTTTAAGTCCGCTGCGTCTGCCGATTTCGCCATCCGGGCGGCGCAGGGTTGCGCGGGGGCTGGCAGGAACTGGATGGAGGCGCGACCGGGAGTCGAACCCGGCTAGACGGATTTGCAATCCGTTGCATAACCGCTTTGCTATCGCGCCAGGGTCTGCTGTTTTACAGCCGAAGCCTCGGCATTTTCAGCCAAAAAGAAGGGAAGCCGAAGCTTCCCTGTCTTTGAAATCTGGAGCGGGATAAGAGGCTCGAACTCTCGACCTATACCTTGGCAAGGTATCGCTCTACCAACTGAGCTAATCCCGCATGCCTTCTCTCTACGTGCCTCTCGACGCATTCAGAACTGCCTGCCACGGCAGCTGCGTCGAGCCTCGCAGTATAGCGTGATCGCGGACCCAAACGCAACACGTTGGGCCCGCGCCACGCGTCAGTGCGGCAGGCCGTCGGGCGACGCCACAGGGGCGGCAGCGATGACCGAACCCTCGGCCTTGGTGGCCGCCGCCGGCGGGACCACCTCGTCCTCGGGCAGGCTCTCGGGCATGCGCTCCAGCGCCAGCTCGAGCACCTGGTCGATCCACTTCACGGGCACGATCTCCAGCTTGTTCTTGGCGTTCTCCGGGATGTCCTGGAGGTCCTTGACGTTCTCCTCGGGGATCAGCACCGTCTTCACACCACCGCGGTGGGCAGCCAGCAGCTTTTCCTTCAGGCCGCCAATGGCCGTGACCTCGCCGCGCAGCGTGATCTCGCCGGTCATCGCCACCTCGGCCCGCACCGGGATGCCGGTGAGCGCCGAGACCAGCGCCGTGGTCATGGCCGCACCCGCGCTCGGGCCATCCTTCGGCGTGGCGCCATCGGGCACGTGGATGTGGATGTCGCGCTTCTCGAACTGCTCGTCCTTGATGCCGAGCCGGCGTGAGCGCGA
>JBIJAP010000264.1:0-5395 GCA_044345715.1 Rubrivivax sp. | reverse complement strand
GGGCCTGTACTCGTTCTTCATCATGTTCACCATCGGCATCACCAAGGGCCGCTGGAACACGCTGGTGACGGCGCTGCAGCAGTTCAAGGACGACTACGACCGCAACGCGCCGCTGTGGCGCATCCTGCCGGAGTTCTGCGCCGCGCACCCGCGCTACGAACGCATGGGTCTGCGCGACCTGTGCCAGGCCATCCACGAGGCCTATGCCGAGGGCGACATCGCCCGTCTCACCACCGAGGTCTACCTGTCTGATCTTCAGCCGGCGATGACGCCCTCGGAGGCCTATGCCTACATCGCGCACCGCCGCACCGAGCGCGTGCCGATCGACGAACTCGAGGGCCGTGTGACCACGGCGCTGCTGACGCCGTACCCGCCGGGCATTCCGCTGCTGGTGCCAGGCGAGCGCTTCAACCGCCGCATCGTCGACTACCTGCGCTTCACGCGGCGGTTCAATGCCGCGTTCCCGGGCTTCGACACCGACGTGCACGGCCTCGTGGCGGAAGAGGCCACGGGCGGCGTGACGAGCTACTACGTCGACTGCGTGCGCAGCTGAGGCCGCGCCAGGGCGGCTTCAGCCGGCCGCGTGATCAGGCCGCTTCGGGCGGCAAGCCCATCACCTTGGCGAAGCCGCCGTCGACGTAGGTGATCTCGGCGGTGATGCCGCCGGCCAGGTCGGACAGCAAAAACGCCGCCGCGTTGCCGACATCGTCGATCGTCACGTTGCGGCCCAGCGGCGCCTGCGCGCCGACCACCTCGAGCATCTTGCCGAAGCCCTTGATGCCACTGGCGGCCAGCGTCTTGATGGGGCCGGCGCTGATGCCGTTCACGCGGATGGCCTTCGGGCCCAGGCTGGCCGCCAGGTAGCGGACGCTGGCCTCGAGGCTGGCCTTGGCCAGGCCCATCGTGTTGTAGGCCGGCACGGCACGCTCGGCGCCCAGGTAGCTGAGCGTGAGCAGCGCGCTGCCGGGCTTGAGCATCGGCAGCGCCGCCTTGGCCAGCGCCGGAAAGCTGTAGGCCGAGATGTCGTGCGCGATGCGGAAGCCCTCGCGCGACAGGCCGTCGAGAAAATCGCCGGCGATGGCCTCGCGCGGGGCGAAGCCGATCGAATGCACGAAGCCGTCGAACTGCGGCCAGTGCGTCGCCAGGTCGGCGAACATCTTCGTGATCTGCTCGTCGCTGCCGACGTCGCAGTCGAAGATGAGCGAGCTGCCGAACTCGCGGGCGAACTCGGTGGTGCGGTCCTTGAAGCGCTCGCCCACGTAGCTGAAGGCCAGTTCGGCCCCCTGGGCGTTGCAGGCCCGCGCAATGCCGTAGGCAATGGATCGGTTGGACAGCACGCCCGTGATCAGCAGGCGCTTGCCGGCGAGAAAGCCCATGAAGTCTCCGTCGTCGCGTTGCGGGAGCTCGCCACCGTGCCAGCCCCCGTGGGGCGCGGATTCTGGCACGCACGGCGCATGCCCGGTCCCTCAGCTTGCCTGTGGTTTAGTTCACGTCTATACTCCGGGTTTTCCGGGCGTTCAGGTTCAACTTGTTTGTGCTTGAGCGCGCGTCGCGTGGGCGGGGAGAGCATTCCAGCCCATTTTTTTTGCTCGATCGGCATCGGGGTTCCTGCAGGGCACGCAAGCGCGCCACGCAGGGCGAGCCCGGATGAGGGATCTTGGCGGCGCGCCCGGCGGATGGCGCAGCGCCGACATGCTGCGGGAGCAGCGGGATCAGGATCCTTCGTTTGAGAACCGGCGGCACCACACGCAAGGCCAAGCCCGGCACGGGTACGGCCATAGACACGCGGCACGGCAGCAAGCGCAGCGGCGACAGCCGTCGTGCGGCGCCGGGTCGCGGGCCTGCGCCTGGGCGGGCTCCGGCGCGGGCGCCGCGTCCGCTGCCGGGACTCGAGCTGGGGCCGTCTGACGCCCCAGTGGCCGACGCGCCGCCCCGCCAGGGCTGGCAGCAGGCGATTGCCAGCACGGTGGCCGGTCTGGGTTACGACCTCATCGATGTCGAACGCGCGGGCCGCGGCCTGCTTCGCGTGACGATCGACCGCTTCGCCGGCCGTGTCTACGGCACGCCGGGCGCGCCCGACGCCGGTGAGTTCATCACCGTCGAGGACTGCGAGGCCGTCACGCGCCAGCTGCAGTACGTGCTCGAGGTCGAAGGCCTCGACTACGCGCGCCTGGAGGTCTCGTCGCCGGGCCTCGACCGCCCGCTGCGCCACGACGCCGACTACCGCCGCTTTGCCGGGCAGGCGGTCAAGATCACGCTGCGCGAGCCCTTCGAGGGCCGCAAGCACTGGGAGGGCGTGCTGGGCCTCGGCGAAGCCGAAGGCGCCTACACGCTGATGTTCAAGCAGGGCACCGACGAGCGACAGCTCGGCTTCGTGCTCGCCGAGGTGCGCGAGGCGCGCCTCGTGCCGGTGATCGACTTCAAGGGCCGCAAGGCCCGTGCATCGACCGCTGGCGCCGACGACACCACCACGAACGAGGAGGCGGCCCTTCGAAAGACGGAAGCCGCGCCCGAGACGACGAAAGGCTGAAGGACCGATGAACCGCGAAATGCTGATGTTGGTGGACGCGATCTCGCGTGAGAAGACCGTGGACCGCGATGTCGTGTTCGGCGCCGTGGAAGCCGCGCTGGCCTCGGCCAGCAAGAAGCTGCACGGTGGCGAGGTCGACATGCGCGTGGCCGTCGACCGCGACACGGGCGTCTACGAGACCTTCCGCCGCTGGCTCGTCGTGCCCGATTCCGCCGGCCTGCAGAACCCGGACGCCGAAGAACTGCTGTCGGACGCGCTCGAGCGCATTCCCGACATCGAAGAAGGCGACTACATCGAGGAAGCCGTCGAGTCGGTGACCATCGGCCGCATCGGCGCGCAGGCCGCCAAGCAGGTGATCCTGCAGAAGATCCGCGACGCCGAGCGCGAGCAACTGCTGTCTGACTTTCTGAGCCGTGGCGAGAAGATCTTCGTCGGCACCGTCAAGCGCCTGGACAAGGGCGACATCATCGTTGAGAGCGGCCGCGTCGAAGGGCGCCTGAAGCGCAGCGAGATGATCCCGAAGGAGAACCTGCGCAGCGGCGACCGCGTGCGCGCGGTCATCCTGGGCGTGGACAACACGCAGCGCGGCCCGCAGATCATGCTGTCGCGCTCAAGCCCCGAGTTCATGAAGGAACTCTTCGCGCAGGAAGTGCCCGAGATCGAGCAGGGCCTGCTCGAGATCAAGAGCTGCGCGCGGGACGCCGGCAGCCGCGCCAAGATCGCCGTCGTCAGCCACGACCGCCGTGTCGACCCCATCGGCACGTGCGTCGGTGTGCGCGGCTCGCGCGTGAACGCCGTCACCAACGAGGTGGCCGGTGAGCGCGTCGATATCGTGCTGTGGTCCGACGACCCGGCGCAGTTCGTCATCGGCGCGTTGGCGCCGGCCAACGTGGTGAGCATCGTCGTCGACGAAGAGCGCCACGCCATGGACGTGGTGGTCGACGAGGAGAACCTCGCCATCGCCATCGGCCGCGGTGGCCAGAACGTGCGCCTCGCGTCCGATCTCACCGGCTGGCGCATCAATATCATGACGGCCGAGGAATCGCAGGCCAAGCAGGCCGAGGAAAGCGACTCGGTGCGCAAGCTCTTCGTCGAGAAGCTCGACGTCGACGAGGAAGTCGCCGACATCCTCATCGCTGAAGGCTTTGGCAGCCTCGAAGAAGTGGCCTACGTGCCGCTGCAGGAGATGCTTGAGATCGAGTCCTTCGACGAGGACACCGTGCACGAGCTGCGCAATCGCGCCAAGGATGCGCTGCTGACGCTGGAGATCGCTCGCGAGGAGTCGGTCGAAGGGGTGTCGCAGAACCTGCGCGATCTGGAAGGCCTGACACCCGAGCTGATCGCCAGTCTCGCCGAAGGCGGCATCCACACGCGCGACGATCTGGCCGACCTGGCCGTCGACGAGCTGACCGAGATGACCGGCATCGACGACGAACGCGCCAAGGCGCTGATCATGAAGGCGCGGGAGCACTGGTTCAACGCCTGATCGGACATCTCCGACACAGGCCTTCGACCCCGCCCCCCACGCCACAAGAAATACCCGAGGAAACAGCACCCATGGCCGTGACAACCGTTGCCCAGCTCGCCGCGCAGCTCAACCGCCCGCCGACGGCCTTGCTCGAGCAGCTGCAGTCGGCAGGAGTCAACAAGCAGTCTCTCGACGACTCCATCACCGAGTCCGACAAGGAGCGCTTGCTGGAGTTCCTTCGCCAGGCCCATGGCACGACTGCGGGCGCCGAGCGCAAGAAGATCTCCATCGTCAAGAAGACCTCGACCGAGATCAAGCAGGCTGATTCCAGCGGCCGCGCCCGCACCATCCAGGTCGAGGTGCGCAAGAAGCGCACCTTCGTCAAGCGCGACGATGCGCCGGCGACCGACGAGCCCTCCGGCCCGAGCGAGGAAGAGCTCGAGTTGCAGCGCCGCGAGGAAGAAGCGCGCGCGCAGGCCGAAGCCATTCGGGTCCAGGAAGAGGAACTGGCTGCCTCGCGTCGCCTGCGCGAGGAGCAGGAGCGCATCGCTCGCGAAGCCGCCGAGGCTGCGGCCGCGGAAGCGGCCGCGAAGGCTGCCGCCGAAGCCGCTGCCGCCGCCGCTGCCGCCCTGAAGGCTGCCGCCGAAGCCGCTGCCCGCGGCCCGGTGGAAACCGCTGCGCCCGTTGCCGAGCCCGTGGTGGCCAAGGCGGCAGAGGCCGCGCCGGTCGAAGCCGCCAAGCCGCCTGTCGAGGCGGCCAAACCCACGCTGCGCATCGTGAAGGCGGCCGACAAGGCGGCCGAAGACGCCGCCAAGCAGAGCGACCTCGAGCGCCGCCGCAAGATCGCCGAAGAAGAGGCGCGCAAGATCCGCGAGATGATGAACCGGCCCAAGGGCGTTCAGGTGGCCAAGAAGCCCGAAGAACCCAAGCCGGCCGAGCCCGCCAAGGAGGCGATCAAGGGCACCATCCACAAGCCCACCGCTAAGCCGGGCGCGCCGGGTGCCACCACCACGACGGCCGCCAAGCCCGGTGTCAACAAGCAGGTCAAGAGCGAGAAGCTCAGCTCCAGCTGGGCTGACGACGCCGCGCGCAAGCGTGCCGCGCTCAAGACCCGTGGCGACAGCGCCGGCGGCCGTGCCGGCTGGCGCGCGCCGCGTGGCGGCGCCCGCCGCGGCGAGCGCGAGGACGGCGGCTACGCGCCAGACGCGTCGGCCCCGGTCATTCAGGAAGTGCACGTGCCCGAGACCATCTCGGTGGCCGACCTGGCGCACAAGATGAGCGTCAAGGCCAGCGAGGTGATCAAGCAGCTGATGAAGCTGGGCCAGATGGTCACGATCAACCAGCAGCTCGACCAGGAGACGGCGATGATCGTCGTCGAGGAAATGGGCCACAAGGCG
>JBIJAP010000263.1:0-5407 GCA_044345715.1 Rubrivivax sp. | reverse complement strand
TTGGCCCCAGGCGCCCGGACGGCTCAAGGGGCTGGATGCGATCCTCGATCTGGTCGAGGATCGCGCGCCGGAGGGCTTTGCGCGGCTGGCCGACGCGATCGACCCGGCCGAGGTCGATGCCTTCGTCAAGCGCTACAAGGCCGCCGCCGGCCATCAGCAGCAGGGCCGCTGAGCGACTTCAGCGCTTGCGCGCCAGGCTCAGCCCGTCGCCCACCGGCAGCAACACCATGTCGACACGCGGGTCGCCATGCAGCTTGCGGTTGAAATCCTGCAGGGCGCCGGTGTCGGCCGATTCGGCCGGCCGCGCCACCGCGCCACCCCACAAGGTGTTGTCCACCGCGATCAGCGCGCCGGGGCGCAGCAGTTGCAGGCAGCGCTCGTAGTAATCATCGTAGCTGGTCTTGTCGGCATCGATGAAGGCGAAGTCGTAGCTGCCGGCCTCGCCGGCCGCCAGGCGCTCGTTCAGAGTCTGCAGCGCCGGCCCCAGTTGCAGATCGATCTTGTGCGCGACGCCGGCCTGCTGCCAGAACGGTTTGCCGATGCGGGTGTAGTCGTCGCTGATGTCGCAGGCCAGCAGCCGGCCGTCGTCCGGCAAGGCCAGCACCACCGATAGCGCGCTGTAGCCGGTGAACACGCCGATCTCGATCGCGCGGCGCGCACCAACCAGCTTGACCAGCAAGGTCATCAGCGCCCCCTGCTCGGGCGAGATCTGCATGCTGGCATAGCGGTGGGTGCGCGTGGCCTCGCGCAGCGCGGTCTGGGCCGTATGTTCACGCAGGCTGTGGGCCAGCAGGTAGTCGTAGAGTTTGTCGTCGAGTTGCAGGGTGCGGCTGGACATCTTGGTGCTCCTTTTTAGAGAGGATCTTCGAGGTTTTCGTGATGCGCGATGGCGCCGCGCTTCCAGTAGGCGGCGGCGCGGATCGCGTGGCGGTCATGGCCTTTCTCGTCGACCAGGATTTTGCGCAGCGCCGCCATCGTGCCGGCCTCGCCGGCGCACCAGGCATAGCCCTCGCCGGCCGGCAGCGCCAGCGCGCGCAGCGCCGCGATCAGCTCGGCGTCGCCGTCCAGCCATTGCAGCCGCACATCGGCCGCGCTGGCCAGTGCGTGGCGGTCGGCCGCATCGGGCACGCTCAGCAGCACCAGGGCCGGCACGCCGGCGGGCAACTCCTCCAGGCGGCGCGCGATAGCCGGCAGCGCGCTCGCGTCGCCGGCCAGCAGATGCCAGTCATAGTCCAGCGGGATGACAAAGGAGCCGCGCGGGCCGGCGATCGTCAGCCGCTGGCCGGGCTGTGCCTGGGCGGCCCAGTCGGCCGCCGGGCCGTCGCCATGCAGCGCGAACTCCAGCACCAGTTCGCCGGTAGCCGCGTCGTGGCGGCGCGGCGTGTAGTCGCGCCGCGCCGGCTCCGCGCCGGCCGGGTCGCAGATCAGCTTGATATGGTCGTCGAACGAGGGGCTGTGGAAGCCGGCCAGCTCGGGGCCGGCCAGCGTGATGCGTCGCAGATGCGGGCTCAGTGCCTCGACCCGCCGAACCTCCAGCTCGCGGCGAACAATCTCGTGGCGCAGGCGCTGCACGCGGCGCACCGATGGGACTTGGGCTGCACTCATGGCGGACTTCCTGGGTATGGTTGACAATATCACCCATCATGCGCAAATCATTGGACATTGTCAACCATTCGCCCCGCCCGGCGGCGGCCCATGGACGGCCGGACGATGCGCAGGACGATGTGCTGGAGCTGGTGCATCGCGTGATGCATCAGTACCGCGCGCAGCAGTACCAAGTGCTGCGCGACGGCCCGCATCAGATCACCCATATGGAAAGCAAGGTGCTGGGCTATTTCGGCCGCCACCCGGGCGCCACACAAAGCGATCTGGCCGGCGACAGCGGCCGCGACAAGGCCCAGCTGGCCCGGCTGGTCAAGGGCCTGCGCGAGCGCGGCCTACTGGATGGCACGCCCGATGCGGCCGACCGCCGCAACACGCGCCTGACGCTGACCGCCGAGGGTCAGGCCTTGCTGGGCACGCTTAAGCAGCAGGCCCGGCGCCTGGGCGGCAAGGCCCTTGTCGGCATGAGCCCGCAAGAGCAGGCGCAGTTGCTGGCCCTGCTGCAGCGGGTCAGGAACAATCTGGACGCGCCGGACTGAAGCCGGGATTCAGCTCGCACTGCGCTTGGGCAACACCCAGCCGGCGCGCGGGAAGTGGCAGGTATAGCTGTTCGGAGGATAGGAGGATAGGCTTTTCAAACGCCCTTTCTCCTTCCCCAATGGCGTATTCGCCTCAAGGGTGTCCCATTTCGTCAGACACCCCCTCGTCACAGCGCTGGGGATTCGCTGGCCTATGCGCCGGGTGATCTTGCGGCAGCAGACCTTGCGCTGCTGCAACCAGATTGGCTCCGGGCAGATCCATCGCCCCGGCCAGCTTGATTACTGCTGCAAGGGTCGGCATGTGCTCGCCACGCTCGATCTTGCCGACGTGATTGCGCTCGATTCCAGCGAGGTTTGCAAGCGTCTCTTGGGCGATTCCCCGAGCCGTTCTGGCGGAACGGACGGCTGATTCGAACGCCGCAGCCAAGACCGGATCGGCGGTCACTGAGCCGAGCGGCCTTCCGGGGCGTACCAGCTTGTCTTGCTCATGGACAGGTTGATGCAAATGCTCTAAACTTATGTTGCAAACGAACTCACCACTGGAGCTCCTCGTGTCCTCGACTGCCGCTTCCCCGCTGCACAACCTCTGGTCGATTGTCCTGTCCAAGGTCGGCGGTGCCCACATCGAGCCCGGCGACAACCTCATCATCACGAACAACGAGGTGGGCCAGGCACCGCGGGCGGGTGGCAAGGCTACCGCCAAGGGCGACGCGAAGGCTGACCTGAATGATGTCAAGGGCGTCGTTAGGGCGTTCGAGAACGAGCTCAAGCTCGGTCGGCATGTGCGCCGCAAGTCTGCTGTCGAGCACTTCCCGATCCCTCACCACCTGTCGGCCACGAAAGCCTACTTCATCGTCAAGTTGGGCATCCCTAGCCGCAGCCTGGAGCCGCTGAGCGTCCACTTGGGCATCGGCAAGGGCGCGGCCGCGAGTGTCCTGGGAATGGACCGCGTAACGGCGAACCGCAAGGTGGCCAAGGACGACGTGCTTCCGACCTATGCGGCCGAGAGCATGCTGCGCCTGCTCGAGCTCGACGCGATGGCACGCGACACCTTCGAGACTACGGAAGAAGCGGCTGCGTGGCTGCGCCAGGCACACCCGATGCTCGACGGGGAAAAGCCGCTGGACTGCGCTAAGTCTGGCTTTGGCGCCGAACGGGTCAAGGACATCCTCAACGCCTTGAAGTACGGTGGCGTCGTTTGACCACGGTCTACCGCATTGGCTACTGCGACACGCCGGCACCAGCGCTCAACGTCCTGCTTATGAGTCTGGGCTACGGCTCGACGCAGGGCAACGGCCGCTGGCACACCAAGGGGCCCAATCAGGTCGTCTACAGCGGCTCGAGCCGGGCACTGTGCCAGCTCGAAAAGCGTGTGCACGCCAACGGCGCCAACCCCAAGAACCAGGCGCTCATGCGATTGGAGATTCCCGCGGCCGCCTCCCTGATCGAGGTCGAGACGCTGGGCCTGCCCGCGGACTGGCGCGACGACGAGACGGCCACCCAGACCATCGGCAACACCTGGGTTGCCTCGGGCGCGAGCCTGGGGCTATGGGTGCCGTCCTACATCGAGCCCGGCGAGCGGAACCTGCTGCTCAACCCCGCGCACCCGGCGTACGCCACCGTCACCCTCCACATCGAGCGCCACCCGTTCAAGTTCGACCCGCGGCTATTCATCACGCCGGCGCCCGCAGCGCCTGGCGGCACTTCATCCTGAAGCGCCAACTTCCAGACGCCAAAAGAGTTCTTTGGCTGTCTTGCAAGGGCAAGCGCCGAAAGGGCTTTGAACGTGCGCTTCACGGCGCCGAGATCAGCCGACTCGAAGACCGCAAAGGGTCGAAAGGACCAGTTCGCCGCCAACGGGAGCAGTCATTGGCTGGGCATGGTCGCGGTGTAGCTGAACCTCCCGCGGGCCCTGCCGCCAACGAAGGGCAGGTTCCGATGTACACCTGACAGTCGTCCGCAAGTTCGGTCAAGGTCAGGTATCGGCGGCCGCCGACATTCGTCGGCCAAATCCGAACGGCAGCAGACAGTCTCAAGCGAACACTCAGCCGAGACCCGGCCGAAAGAGCGCACATCTAATGATCAAGGGTGCACGAGTGCCGCCGCGAGGAGCTCTTGCAAGCGCTGCGCTGAGAGTTCACCTTTGATCGACAGGATGCTCTCATCCCATGTCAGGAGGGCACCGGTTCGGGCGCAGATCGTCCAACCTCCGCTATTTGCCGAGACGGGAAGTTCCTTCAAGCTGGACTGGACACCCAACACGTAGTGTTGGAAGGCTTCCGCTACTGCGAGCTCTGGTGACTCTTTCCAGTTGTCGAAGAACTCCTCCTGGATACCCTCATACCAGAACCACTCGCTGCTGCTGCCTTCTTCCTGAAACCAATCGACCCACTCGGGAGGAATCCCAACGAGCGCCGACGGTCCGAGCCGCAGCAAAGCGGAGTAAAGGCTGGCCCAGTTTGGAGCTGCCGTAGATCCGACATCATTGCTTGCGTACACTTTTCCTCCTTCTGGCATCTGTGCCACGAATATTGAACCATTGCTCGAATTCGTTCACCGACCTACCTGGATTTCACCTTCGCATTCCACAAGTGGGAGGCGCCAGCATTCTCAAAGTTCAAGTGAATCCAGGCGGAACTCGTGAGCCGCCTTGGTCCACAGCGGGAATCAATCGGCTTTTTCAGCCGCCAGTTTTCGCACGGCCTTCCGACTACTTGAGCATGCCAAAGTCACAGTTCATCCAATAGATCGGCACCCTTCTTGAGGTCGTTCTGCGCTGCATTCCGGGGAACTAGAGTTACGACTCGGCTGCGCCGCTTTGGCGGCATGAGAGGTCTGGTGGCTGCCGGGGTTCCCACAGGTTGCCGCGCGGCCGCAATGAGAGCGTCGTTGACACGACGTGCGTGCTCGTCAATTGCTCGCGTTACCGGGACCACCTTTGCAGTTGACTCCTCCTTGGGGGAGGCCGCAACCTCGTAATCAGTCGCCCACCAGGGGTCCCCAGGCTGTCGAAACGGCGACCAGTAACGCGCATCAAGCTTCTTGTTCTGCACGTACTGAGACCACATTATCTCGACGGCCTTCCGTGTGGGCGAGAACAGGTCCGAAGAATAGCCAATCTTGAGTTCATCACCACCAACTATCCCAGAGCCAGCCCGGCAGCGTGCCGCTAGGTACGCACACCTTAGACTGAAGTTCCGCACCCTGACTTAAGGCGTGGCGTAGCCAAGTGCTTGTCACGACTCACAAATTCGGCCCTTTTGGGC
>JBIJAP010000262.1:0-5424 GCA_044345715.1 Rubrivivax sp. | reverse complement strand
CAGTGCCCGCCGCGCGCTGCAGGGCATCGACACCAGCCCGGTGGGCTTTGCCATCTTCGACCGCGTGCTGATTACCGTGCACCCGGCGGACTGCGCGGTGCGCGAGTACTTCGCCACCCGGCTGGCTGCCATGGCCGGCGGCCCCGACTCCCGCGTGGGCGTGCGCCTGCCCACCAGCACGCCCGACCTGATGCTGCGCATGGTCAACCACATGGTCGACAACTACCTCGACCTGCGGCGGCTGCTGACGCGCCAGCTCGGCTACCTGCAGCAGGAGCTGCTCGACCCGCGCAGCCGCTTCAACGACTGGGCCATGCTGCTAGACAGCCGCAACACGCTGCACATGCTTGAGGACATCTGCGAAGACCAGCGCAGCGCCGTGCAGGAGTGGATCGACGCGCTTGACGAGTGGCCCGATGAACCGAGCAAGGACAAGCGCCGCGAGCGCGAACTGCTGCGCGTGCGCTCGCGCGACGTGCTTGAGCACATCGAGCGCGTGCTGGCCCACGTGCGGCGCCTCGAACACAGCGCCGAGACGGCCGTGCAGATGCACTTCAGCGCCCTGGGTCACCGCACCAACGACATCATGCGCACGCTCACGGCGCTGACGGCCATCTTCCTGCCGCTCAACCTGATCACGGGCTTCTTCGGCATGAACTTCGAGTTCCTGCCGCTCATCCATGACAGCTCGGGCGTCTGGGTGGCCATCCTGCTGATGGCGGCCGTGGTTGGGGGCCTGGTGCTGATGTTCCGCCGCAACCGCTATCTCGGTCCACGCGGCGACAGTTGATGCCCCTGCTCACTCCGCGCCAGTTCTGGGTGCTGGCCGCGTTGACGCTCGTGTGGGGCCTGAACTGGCCGGTGATGAAGGCCGGTGTCAGCGGCCTGCCGTCTGCGCCGAGCCTGTTTCCGCCGCTCAGCTTTCGGGCCGCGTCGATGTGGCTCGGACTGCCCGTGCTGGCGCTGGCGCTGGTGCTGCTGAAGGTGCCGTTCGCGGTGCCGCGGCGGCACTGGCGCGAGCTGGCGCTGTTGACGGCGTCGAACATGCTGGTCTGGCACGTCGTCGTGATCATCGGCGTGCAGCAGCTGAGCTCGGGCCGCTCGGCCATCCTCGGCTACACGATGCCGGTGTTCGCCGCGCTGTGGGGCCGCTGGATCTGGGGCGACCGGCTGGCGCCACAGGCTTGGGCCGGCGTGGCCGCGGCAGCCGGTGGCGTGCTGCTTCTGTTGTGGAGCGAGTTGTCGGCCTTCGGCGGCCAGCCCGATGCGGTGCTGGCCATCGTCGTGGCGGCGGCGGTGTGGGCCTACGGCACGCACCGCCTGCGGCGCAGCACCATCGACGTGCCGCTGCTGGCCATCGTTTTCTGGATGACGGCGCTCACCGCGGTGGTCATGCTGCTGGCCGCCCTGGCCTTCGAGCGGCCGCAGTGGCGCGCGCCCGAGCCGCTGGTGTGGGGCAGCATCGCCTACAACGCCATCGGCGTGTTCGGCTTTGCCCACGCGGCCTGGTTCTATCTGGCGCGCACGATGCCGCCAGTGGCCAGCTCGATCAGCGTGATGCTGATCCCGGTGCTGGGCGTGTTCAGCGGCGCGGTGCTGCTGGGTGAGACGGTGCACGGTACCGACTGGGCCGCGGTGGCGCTGATCGTGCTGGCCATTGCCTTGGTGCTGTTGCGGCGACGTTGAGCCGTGCGGCCCGCGTTGGCCGGTCAAGAGGCCTTCTGGGCGGGCCGGAACGTATGCAATTGGTCCTTGCGAATGCGGTGCACCCCGAAGAGCAGCCCTCCAGCCGATGCAGGCTGCGTGGGGTCGCCATCGATGCGCACCAGTACCTGCTCCTCGTCTTCTTCGATGAGCTCTGCCCCGCGGGCCGTCAACAACGTGGGTGCCACCAGACCGGCGGCGCGGTTGCCTACGAGATGGAGACTGCCCACGTCGACTCGCTTGTACTTGCCGCGCAAATTGCCGCTGAGCTCGCGTTCGATCAGGCCGCGCAACACGGCCGAGGCGTCACGCATCTCCGTCAACAGGGTCTGCAGCAGCGCGGGTGTGACGCGATGGAAACTCGCGCTGTCGTAGCTGCTGCGCAGGTGCACGGTGTAGCGGCCTACCCAGGCGCCTGAGCTGAGCTGATGAGACAGGGCGATGCGGTAGCGGTCGTCGACACTGGCCTGCAGAAATGCGAAGGGCTGCAGCACCAGAGCATTGGCAGCTTCGCTCAGCAGCGCCGAGCCTTGCCAGGCCTGCCGAGCCAGCGCGTAAGGGTCGATGCTGGCGAGTTGAACAGCCTCGGCGGCGGCTTCGCTGCGGTCCATGGCGCCGCTTACGGCTTCAGCCAGAAAGGGCACGGGCACCAGCATGCCGGCGGCAGACTCGCCAGGCAACAGCACCAACTGTGCCTTAGGCAGCACCTGGGCGCCTTTGGGCAGCGTGGCGGGCAGGCTGCGCTGAAGGCGTACACCCGCGCGCCCCAGCTGTGGCGCAAGCGAGGTGCTGCGCTGTGTCTGTGCGCAGCCGGCGAGTAGCACGCCCGCACCGGCAATGGTGATGAGATGACGACGTTTCACGCGGACCCCTTCCTGGCCAAAGACTGCGGTTGGGAGTTTGTCATGGCACGCCTTCTGCACAAGCCACGCCACGCCTTCGGTAAGCTCATGGCTCGCCAACGAAGGGGGGTCTCTTGCGAAGAAACCAAAGGCAGGGCTTGCGCGAACTGTGCTGGGCTGCGGCATCGCGCGCGCTTCGCCCAGTGACTCTGCTGTTCTGCCTTCTGGTCGCCTCGCCGGCGATGGCGCAGCCACAGCCCGTTGCGGCAACCAGCGCCCACAGCGCGGGCGTGACCGAGGTGCAGGCCTACCTGAACAATCGCTCGATTGCGACCTTCCGTTCGGACGAGTTTGGCAGCACCGCCGCCGAGAGGGCGGCGCTAGCGCAGCGGGCCATGGCCGACGCACTGGCGGCAGGCGGCCCCGGCGTGGTCACCCGCGCGGAGGCGGGCGACGCCGTGCGCTTCGACATTGACGGTCGGCCCGTCTTCTTCGTCACGACGGGCGACGTGGCCCGCTTTCGCGGCACCGGGGCGCTGGCCGCGGTGACTCACCAGGTGGAACAGCGCCTTCAGCTTGCGGTGGCTGAGCACCTTGAGATGCGCGACCCACCCAAGGTCGGCATCAGCCTGGCCTATGCGCTGGCCGCCACGGCCCTGGCTTGGATCCTGCTGTGGTTGCTGCTTCGAGGCCAGCGCTGGACCCGGGAGAAGCTGCTGAGCGCGGTGCATGCGCATCAGGGGGTTTGGGCGCCCTACCTGGAGCACGCGCGCTCCGGCCTGCGCGGGGTTGTCGCGGTGCTGTCCTGGGCCCTGGGCCTGCTGGTGGCTGAGCTGTGGCTGACCTACGTGCTGCGCCAGTTCGCATACACCCGACCGTGGGGCGAGCGTTCCACGACCTGGCTGCTGGAAGTGGCCGACGACTTCTTTGGCGCCATCGCCGAAGCCGTTCCGGGTTTGACGATCGCCGTGCTCATCTTCGTTCTGGCGCGCATCAGCACGCGGGTCATGGCCGCGTTTCTCGAGAAGGTGGCGCTGGGCGAAACCCATCTGGCCTGGCTGGACGCGGACACGGCCATGCCGACGCGCCGGCTGGTCAACGTGGTCATCTGGCTGTTTGCGCTGGCCATGGCCTACCCCTACCTGCCCGGGTCTCAAAGTGACGCGTTCAAGGGGGTGAGCGTGCTTGCCGGCCTGATGCTTTCGCTGGGTGCTTCCGGCGTGGTGGGACAGGCCATGTCGGGTTTCTCGTTGATGTACGCGCGTTCGCTGCGCGTGGGCGAGTACGTGAAGATCGGCGAGACCGAAGGCACTGTGGTCGAGCTGGGTCTGTTCGCAACTCGCATTCACACGGGCATGGGCGAGGAGGTGAGCCTGCCGAACTCCGTGATCTTCAGTCAGCCGATACGCAACGTCTCGCGGCTGGTGAAGGGCGGGCGTTTCGTCCTGCACACCGCCGTCACCATTGGCTACAGCACGCCGTGGCGCCAGGTTCACGCCATGCTGCTGGAAGCCGCCCGGCGCACACCCGGCGTCTCACTTGAACCGCCGCCTTCCGTGGTGCAGACGGCACTGTCGGACTTCTACGTGGAGTACCGGCTGTGCGCTCAGAGCACCCAGGCTGCCGCCCAGCGACGGGTCGAAGCGATGAGCGCGCTGCACGCCAACGTGCTGGACGTGTTCAACGAAAACGCGGTGCAGATCATGTCGCCGCATTACCGCAGCGACCCGTCCGAGGCGCAGGTGGTGCGGCCTGAGGATGCCTGGGCAGCGCGCGCGGCCCAGCCACCGCTCAAGCCCGACGCCTGAGGACGGCGAGCCACGACGCGAGTGCCCTCAGCGGAAGCCCTCCGTGGAAGTGGCCCAATGCCGTGTTCGCTCGGCCAGCCATCCGCTTTCGCGTTGTATCGCGATCCAGGCGTTGAGGAAGGCCAGGAAGTCGGGGTCGCCCTTGCGCACGGCCATGCCGGCCGACGTGCTGGCCAGCGGCTCGGGTGAAGGCAGGAACCAGCGCAGCGGCGCTGAAGCCACAACGGCATCGGCCGACAGCGTGGCGACAACGGCCGCGTGGGCCCGGCCCTCGGTGACGACGATCAGCGGGTCGTCATCGACCGGTGTCACGGTCGCCCGTGGAAAGCGCGCCTTGGCCACGGCGTGTTGCGACGGGTCGTTGGATACCGCGATCGTCACACCGGGCTGGTTGAAGGCCTCCAGACTGCGTCGCTGCTTCGCCCGCGGCAGGCTGCCGATCAGGTAAATGCCTTCGCTGGCCGTCGGCTGGGTGAAGTTGGCCACCAGGGCCCGGGGTACGTTCATCCACAACCCGGTGATGATGACGTCGCTGTGGCCGTCGATCAGTTGCGGAATGACTTCGGTCCACCAAGTCTCGACAAACTCGACCCGCACGCCAAGGTCAGAGGCCAGTCGGCGCGCGACATCGACGCTGAAGCCGACGTAGTTGTTGCTGCGGTCTTGCATCACCATGGGCGCCACCTGCACGATGCCCACGCGCAGCAGGCCGCGCTGGCGCACGGTGGCCAGGGTGTCCACTGCGGGCGGGCGCAAGATGGGTGGCGCGGTGTCGGCGGCAGGCGCCCGCTTCACGGCCTGCGGGTCAGCCCAGGCCGACGAGGGCTTGTCTGCTGGGGCCTGTGCCCACGCCACTGCGGCACACAGAACGCCGAGCGTCAGGGTGAGTGCGCGTCCGAAGCGGGCGCTGTGATGGCGGGAAACAGGTGCATGGGTCTTCTGCATGGTCAGTACTCGCTGGTGATGCGGGTGAAGGTGACGCGGTGTGTGGGGTCGCGTTCATCGATCGCGAGGAAGCCGTTGCCCTGGCTCTCGATACGGAAGACCTGACGACCGGCTTCCAGCCGGGT
>JBIJAP010000261.1:0-5441 GCA_044345715.1 Rubrivivax sp. | reverse complement strand
CCTCGGCTTCGAGTACGACGCCGGCTGCTGGATCGCCCGCGTCGTGGCCAACCAGCTGTCGACCGGCCGCAGCCAGGCGACCACGCGCGTCGACGTGCAGCTGGAGCTGGTGGGCCTGTCGCGGCTGGGCTCCAACCCGCTGCAGGTCTTGAGGGACAATATTCCGGGTTACCGCCTGCTGCGTGAAAACCGCGGCAGCAGCCGCACCGACGAGGTCGGTCCCACGCCCTGATCCCCTGCCCATGACCGCTGCACGCCCGACCCCCCGGCGCCCCTCGCGCCCCCAACGCCTGCGCCCCGTCGCGCTGGCGCTGCTCGTCGTGCTGGGGCAGGTGGCCAGCCTGGCCGCGCAGGCCCAGGGTAGCAACCTGCGCGGCCCGCGCAACGCCGACTGGATCACCGCGGTGGTGAACCAGGAATCCGTCACCGCCGGCGAGGTCGAGCGCCGCATCGAGCGCGCCCGGCTCGAGGCCCAGCGCGGCGGCCAGGCGCTGCCGGCCGACGCCGAGCTGCGCCAGCTGGCGCTCGATGCGCTGATCGACGAACGCGCCATGATCACCTCGGCGCGCGACAGCGGCATGCGCATCGACGAGGTCGACATCGACCGCGCGGTGCAGAACATCGCTCTGCAGAACCAGCTCACGTTGGACACGCTGCGCCAGCGGCTGACGGCCGAAGGCGTCGACTACGGCCGCTTCCGCGCCAACCTGCGCGACCAGCTGATGATCGAGCGGCTGCGCGAGCGCGAGGTCTACCAGCGCATCCGCGTCACCGACGACGACATCGACAAGTACCTCGACGAGCAGCGGCGCGCCGCCAACAGCGACGCCGAGACGAACCTGGCGCAGATCCTGGTCTCGGTGCCCGAGGGCGCCACCCCCGAGCTGCTCGAGCAGCGCCGCGCCCGGGCGCAGGCTGCGCTGGCGCGCGTGCAGGGCGGCGAAGACTTCACCGTGGTGTCCAAAGAGATCAGCGAAGACAGCAACCGCGAGCGCGGCGGCGTCATCGGGCTGCGGCCGGCCTCGCGGCTGCCGGACATCTTCGTCGAGCACACGCGCAGCCTGCAGAGCGGCGAGGTCGCGCCGACGCTGCTGCGCTCGGGCGCCGGCTTTCACGTGCTCAAGCTGGTCGAGCGCAAGGAAGTGGCGCTCGGGCAGATCACGCAGACGCGCGCCCGCCACGTGCTGCTGCGCACCTCGGCGCAGCTGAACGCGGCCACGGCCTCGCGGCGTCTGGCCGAGTACAAGCGGCAGATCGAAGCGGGCGGCACCAGCTTCGAGGACATCGCGCGCCAGCACAGCGAAGACGGCAGTGCCGCCGCAGGTGGCGATCTCGGCTGGTCGAACCCCGGGCAGATGGTGCCGGAGTTCGAGAATGCGATGAACGCGCTTGCGATCAACGGCATGTCGGAGCCCGTGGTGTCGCGTTTCGGCGTGCACCTGATCCAGGTGCTGGAGCGGCGCACCACCACGCTCGAGACCAAGCAACTGCGCGAGCAGGCCCGCAACGTGCTGCGTGAGCAGCGCTTCGAGCAGGCCTACCTCGACTGGGCCAAGGAACTGCGCTCGCGCGCCTACGTCGAGTTGCGCGAGCCGCCGCTGTGATGCCGGGCGGCCGCGGCGCGCCCGTCGCGAAAAAGCGCTTCGGCCAGCACTTCCTCGCCGACGAGGGCGTGATCGGCGACATCGTGCGCGCCATCCAGCCGCGCCCTGGCGATGCCCTCGTTGAGATCGGCCCCGGCCTGGGCGCCATGACGCAGCCGCTGCTCGAACGCGCCGGCGCGCTGACGGTGATCGAGCTCGACCGCGATCTCGCCGCCCGGCTGCGCCGCACCGGCGCCGCGCGCGCCGGGCTCGAGGTCATCGAAGCCGACGTGCTGAAGGTCGACTTCGCCGCGCTGGCAGCCACCGCCGGCCGCGAGCTGCGCGTGGTGGGCAACCTGCCCTACAACATCTCGAGCCCGATCCTCTTTCACCTGCTGCCAGTGGCGCACCTGGTGCAGGACCAGCACTTCATGCTGCAGAAGGAAGTGGTCGACCGCATGGCGGCCGCGCCGGGCGGCAAGGACTACGGCCGCCTGTCGGTGATGCTGCAGTGGCGCTACGCGATCGAGGCCGTGCTCGACGTGCCGCCCGAGGCCTTCGATCCGCCGCCGCGCGTGGACTCGGCCGTGGTGCGCATGCAGCCGCGGCCGGCCGACAGCGTGGCCGGCGTCGACCCGGCGCGCCTGGGCGCCTTGGTGGCCAGCGCGTTCTCGCAGCGGCGCAAGCTGCTGCGCCACACGCTGGGCCACTGGATCGAGCAGCACGCGCCCGGTGTGCCGTTCGATGTGCAGCGCCGCGCCGAAGAAGTACCCGTGGCCGAGTACGTGGCGCTGGCGCGCGCCTGAGCGTCGCTCAGGCGGTGGTCTTCACGCCGCGGACAACCAGGCCGCCGTATCGAAGGCACTGCTCATCATCGGCATGTTCATGCCGAAGTTCGGATTGGTGCCGTTCTTGGGCACCACCTTCGCAGCAGCCGGCTTGGCAGGCGCGGTACCGGCAGCGGCCGGCGGCGTTGACGTCGTAGGGGCCGTTTCAGCAGCCCGCTCCCATGACCCGATTTCCTGGGAGCGGGCTACTGAAAAGAATAGAAACATCGGAACGGGATCCGTCGGTCGCCCCAGAACTCGGCGGCGTCGCGGAACACGTCGAGCAACTGCTCGCGCGCCTCGCGGTCGAAGCGCGGGTTGTCGGGCAGCTGCTCGAGCACGACCACGAAGCCCGGCTGCTGGCCGCTCTTGTGCACGAGGTCGGTCATGCAGTCGTAGAGCGCGTCGATGTTCTTGCCGAAGTGCGGCGGGAACGTGAACGCCGCGGCAATGCCGTCGAGCACGTCCTGCTTGGTCTGCGCGCCGGAAAGGTTGGCGTACAGGAAATGATGGCCGACGGCTTGCGCCGCGATCATCAGGTCGTCAACCCGGTAGGCACGGATGGCCTGCACGAGGTTGGGTCGGATGGTCTGCAACTCCATGGTCGCGATCCTCCTGGGTGGCGGTAGAAGAAAGGTGTGATCGGTGGCGGCGTTCATGGCGCAGGGCTTCCGATGGGGCGGTCAGGGCTCGATGCGCTTGAAGCTGTTGTAGTGGTCGGCGGTGTAGTAGCAGGCTTCGGGCTGCGTCGGCGGCAGGCCACCACAGACGATGCGGCGGGCTCCCCGGTGCGACAGACCCGGCGTGCGCACGGTGTACTCGCGGTACTGGCCGCGCGGCCGCTGCGGCAGATGCCGTTCGCGGTTGAAGAACACCGTGCCGTCCTTCGAGTACGGAAATGGGCCGCCGGCCAGGATGAGCCGATGGGTCTGCCGGGCTTCAGGGGGCAAGGCGGACAGCGCCACGGGAGCACCGACCCCAGGCTGATCCGGCGTGCGGGCCCAGGCCGGCGGAAGCGCCACGGCAGCCACTGTCGCAGCGCCCAGCGCCAGCGTCCGCAGCCCCTGCAGCGCCCGCAGTGCACTCCTTGGAGAAGTCACCGCCGCAGCCTCCGATCCGGTCCAGAACACGGGAAAACCCTGAAAGATCAAACGAGGATGTTAGCCTCAGCCCCCCAAAAACTCAAGGCGCCGCCCTGGTTTGGGGCGGTGACGCAGGGTTATCAGTGGGCACTCACATGGCTGTGAGCACCGTGTTCTGGAGAAGTTCCGGCGCCGTGACGATTCAGGCGGCAGGGCCTGATTGACGGCCCGCCTCGGCGTCCGCCACCGTCAGCGCCGTCATGTTGACGATCCGGCGCACCGTGGCCGAGGGCGTGAGGATGTGCACCGGTTTGTCGGCACCCAGCAGCACGGGGCCGATGGCGATGCCGCCGCCGGCCGCCGTCTTGAGCAGGTTGTAGGCGATGTTGGCGGCATCGATGTTCGGCAGCACCAGCAGGTTGGCCTCGCCGGTGAGCGTGCTGTCGGGCATCAGCTTGCGGCGGGCCTCGGGGTCGAGTGCCAAGTCGCCGTGCATCTCGCCGTCGACCTCGAGCCAGGGCGCCTGCTCGCGCAGCAGCGCCAGCGTGCGGCGCATCTTCTGGGCGCTGGCGGTGTCGTGGGTGCCGAAGTTGCTGTGCGACAGCAGCGCGGCCTTGGGCGTGATGCCGAAGCGCAGCATCTCCTCGGCCGCCATCGCGGTGATCTCGGCCAGCTCTTCGGCGCTCGGGTCGGCGTTCACGTGCGTGTCGACCAGGAACACCTGCCGCCCCGGCAGCATCAGGCAGTTCATGCACGCGTAGACGGCCACGTTCTGCGCCGTGCGCGGGCTGCCGCCGCTCTTCTTGCCGATGACCTGGTCGATGTACAGCAGGTGGTTGGCCGTGGTGCCCCAGGTGCCGCACAGCAGGCCATCGACATCGCCCTTGTGCAGCAGCATCGCGCCGATCAGCGTGAGGCGGCGCCTCATCTCGATCTTGGCCACCTGCACGCTAACGCCCTTGCGCGCGGTGAGGCGGTGGTAGGTCTGCCAGAAGTCGCGGTAGCGCTCATCGTGCTCGACGTTGACGACGTCGTAGTCGAGGCCTTCCTTCAGGCGCAGGCCGAACTTCTCGACGCGGCTGGCGATGACGGCCGGCCGGCCGATGAGCGTGGGGCGCGCCAGGCCTTCGTCGACCACCACCTGCACCGCGCGCAGCACACGCTCTTCTTCGCCCTCGGCGTAGGCCACGCGCTTGGAGCGCGCCTTCTTGGCCTGGTCGTAGATCGGCTTCATCACCGTGCCCGAGGCGTAGACGAACTGACGAAGTTTTTCGCGATACGCGTCGAAGTCGGCGATCGGGCGCGTGGCCACGCCGCTGTCGGCCGCAGCCTTGGCCACGGCGGGCGCGATCTTCTCCATCAGCCGGTGATCGAAGGGCTTGGGGATCAGGTAATCAGGCCCGAAGCTCAGCGTGACACCCGCATAGGCTGCGGCCACGACCTCGCTCTGCTCGGCCTGCGCCAGATCGGCGATGGCGTGCACGGCCGCGATCTCCATGGCGTCGTTCACCGTCGTCGCGCCGCAGTCGAGCGCGCCACGAAAGATGTAAGGGAAGCACAGGACGTTGTTGACCTGGTTCGGGTAGTCGGTGCGGCCGGTGGCGATGATGGCGTCGGCGCGCGCCTGCTTGGCGAGTTCGGGCGCGATCTCGGGCGTGGGGTTGGCGAGCGCGAAGATCAGCGGGTTCGGCGCCATCTGCGCCAACATCTCGGGCTCGAGCACGCCCGCCGCGCTGAGCCCCAGAAAGATGTCGGCTCCGGCCAGCACCTCGGCCAGCTTGCGGTGCGGCGTGTCTTGCGCGAACTGCAGCTTGTCCTCGTCCATCAGCTCGGTGCGCCCCTGGTAGACGACGCCGGCCAGATCGGTCACCCAGATGTTCGAGCGCGGCACGCCCAGCTTCACCAGCAGGCCCAGGCAAGCCAGCGCCGCGGCACCGGCGCCGCTGGTG
>JBIJAP010000259.1:0-5463 GCA_044345715.1 Rubrivivax sp. | reverse complement strand
GACCACCAGCCGCGGCGGGCCATCGACCAGCGTGTGCGTGGCGGCCAGCACGGTGTCGGACTCGATGGTCACGCGGGTGTAGACGCGCGCCGGCCACAGGCGCACGGCCACGATGCCGGCGCCGAAGCCGATCTGCGGCGCGGTGAGCAGCAGCACCGTGGTGCCGAGGGCAGTGCGGCGCTTCATGCGGGAGGGTTCATTCGGGGTCGGTGTTTCCGGGCCAGGCTTGCAGCAGCGCCACGCCGCGGGCCGTGCCGGCATCGGCGCGCAGCTGGCGCGTGTCGTCGGGCAGCGGGTCGATGTGCAACTGCAGGTCGGCCGGCGGCAGCAGATCGCCGGCCTTCTGCGGCCACTCAGCCAGCTTCAGGCCGGGGGCGGCGAAGAGGTCGCGAAAGCCGGCGTCGAGCCATTCGCGCGGGTCGTCGAAGCGGTAGAAGTCGAAGTGAGAGATCGCCAGGCCCTGCAGCGCGCCCGCGCCCTCGTGCGGCTCCAGCACGGCATAGGTGGGGCTCTTGATGCGGCCCTGCACGCCCAGCGCCCGCAGCAGGTGGCGCACGAAGGTGGTCTTGCCCGCGCCGAGCGGGCCGTGCAGCGCGAGGTAGGCGTCGCCGGCGGTGGGCAGGGCAGCCAGCGCGCACGCCAACGTGGCCGCGTCGGCGGCGCAAGCGGCCTCGTCGGGCCAGCGCCAGGTGCGGGTTGCTAGGATCGGGTGATGGATCGAGTGATGCCCGGTGTGCATCTTCAGGGCCCGCAGCGGCTGGTGGAGCAACTGCAGGCGTGGGGCGAGGAGCTGGGATTTTCCCAGATCGGCATCGCCGGCATCGATTTGTCCACGGCCGAGCCGGGCCTGCTGTCGTGGCTGGACGCCGGCTTCCACGGCGGCATGGGCTACATGGCGCGCCACGGCCTGAAGCGCGCGCGGCCGGCCGAGCTGCTGCCCGGCACCGTGAGCGTGATCAGCGCGCGCATGGACTACCTGCCGCGCGATGCCCCCGCCGACTGGGTGGCGGGCGAGACGGCCGCGCTGCACGAGCCCGGCCGTGCCGTGGTGTCGGTCTATGCCCGCGGACGCGACTATCACAAGGTGCTGAGGAGTCGCCTGCAGCGCCTGGCAGAGCGCCTGGCCGCCGAGGTGGGGCAGCTGGGCCACCGCGTGTTCGCCGACTCGGCGCCCGTGCTCGAGGTGGAACTGGCCACGCGCGCCGGCCTGGGCTGGCGCGGCAAGCACACGTTGATGCTGTCGCGCGAGGGCGGCTCGATGGTCTTCCTGGGCGAGGTCTTCGTCGACCTCGCGCTGCCCACGGGCGAGCCCACCAGCGCGCACTGCGGCAACTGCACCGCCTGCATCGACATCTGCCCCACGGCGGCCATCGTGGCGCCGTACCGCCTGGATGCGCGGCGCTGCATCAGCTACCTCACCATCGAGCATGAAGGTGTCATCGACGAGCGGCTGCGCGCCGCCATCGGCAACCGCATTTACGGCTGCGACGACTGCCAGCTCGCCTGCCCCTGGAACCGCTGGGCGCGGCGCAGCCCGCTGCCTGACTTCGACGAGCGCGAGGGCCTGGGGCAAGCCACGCTGCGCGCGCTCTGGGCCTGGGACGAGGCGCAGTTCGGGCGCCGCACCGAAGGCAGTGCCATCCGCCGCATCGGCTGGCAACGCTGGCGCCGCAACCTGGCGGTGGCGCTGGGCAACGCCTGGCGCGAACACGGCGACGCGGCCGATGCGCAGGCGCTGACCGAGGCGCGCGATGCAGCCGATGCGCTGGTGCGCGAGCACATCGACTGGGCCCTCGCGCAGCGCCTCGATGCCGCCCCCGTAGGATCGGGCGCATGAGCCAACCCCGCCGCCGCACGACCTTGCTGTGCTTCGCCCTGTGGCCCTGGGCCCGAGCGCTGCATGCACAGGCCACCCCGATCGAAGCCCCCCTGCGCATCGAAGGGCGCTCGCTGGCGCGCCGGGTGCAGGTGGCGGGCGCCGAGCTGCGGCTCAATGGCGCGGGCGTGCGGGCGGTGGCCTGGTTCAAGGCCTTCGTCGCGGCGCTGTACCTCGGCTCGCGCGCCAGCAGCGCCGCCGAGGTCGTGGCGGCGCCCGGCCCCAAGCGGCTGCAGATGCACATGCTGGCCGACGTGCCAGCTGCCGAGCTGTCGAAGGCGCTGCGTCGCGGCGTGCTGCGCAACAGCCCTGAAGCCGACCGGATTCCACTCGGGCCGCCGCTGGAGGCCCTGGCGGCGCGCATCGACGCCCTCGGCACCCTGCGCAAGGGCGATGTGCTCGACCTGGATTGGGACCCGACCCGAGGCGTCATGCTGTCGCTCAATGGCACACTGCGCGGCCCTGAGCAGGGCTTGTCGCACCCGGCCCTGTACCCCGCCGTGCTGCGTGCTTTCATTGGCGACCGCCCGTACGACGAGCGCCTGAAGGCCGGACTGCTGGCCTTGCCGGCGCCGCAGCCCCAGAAACAAGCCACCCCCGGAGACTGAGTCATGCAGAGAACCCGCCTTGCCGTCCTGGCCGCCATCGGCGCCGCCGCCTTGCCCCTGAGCCTGGGCAGCACGGCCGCCTTTGCGCAGGCCTTCCCGACCAAGCCGGTGCGGCTGATCGTGCCATTTGCAGCCGGTGGCACCACCGACATCATCGCCCGCGTCGTGGCGCCCGGGCTGGGTGCAGCGCTGGGGCAGCAGGTGCTGGTCGAGAACAAGGGCGGCGCGGGCGGCGCCATCGGCGCCCTGGAGATGATCAAGTCCACGCCCGACGGCCACGTGCTGGGCATGGCCACGGTGTCGACCACCGCCGCCAACCCGGCGATCAACCCGACCATCGGTTATGACCCGGCCGTCGACTTCGTGCCGATCATGAACCTCGCGGCCACGCCGAACGTCATTGCCGTGCACCCGAGCTTCCCGGCGCGCGACTACAAGGGTTTCGTCGCCGAACTCAAGAAGAACCCTGGCAAGTACAGCTACGCCAGCTCGGGCACCGGCGGCATCGGCCACCTGCAGACCGAGCTGTACAAGAGCCTGGCCGGTGTGTTCATGACGCACATCCCGTACCGCGGCGCCGGCCCGGCGCTGAACGACACCGTCGCCGGCCAAGTGCCCATCATCTTCGACAACATGCCCTCGGCGCTGCCCTTCATCAAGGAAGGCAAGCTGATCGCCATCGTCGTGGCCGCGCCGCAGCGGCTGGCGCAACTGCCCAATGTGCCGACCTTCAAGGAAGTGGGCCTGGAGGCCGTCAACCGCATGGCCTACTACGGCCTGCTGGCGCCCAAGGGAACGCCCAAGGCGGTGGTCGACAAGATCGCCGAAGCCGCGCGCAAGGTGCTCGAGGACCCGTCGGTGAAGAAGCGCATCGAGGACACCGGCTCGCTGATCATCGGCAACACGCCCGAGCAGTTTGCGGCGCAGATGAAGGCCGAGCTGAAGGTCTACCAAGACGTCGTCAAGAGGCAGAAGCTCACGCTGCAGTGACGACGCCCGCGGACGCGCCCCAGGCAACGGCCGCGTCCGCGGCATCGGTCGATCGCTTTGCCGATGCCTTGTGGCTAGAGCACGGCCTGGCGCCGCTGACGCTGGCCGCCTACCGACGCGACCTGCTGCTGTACGCGCGCTGGCTGCACCAGGATTGCGGCCGCGCGCTCGACAGCAGCACCGAGTCTGACCTGCTGGCCTACATCGCGGCGCGCCATGCCGGCACGCGGGCGACCACGGCGAACCGACGCCTCTCGGTGTTCCGACGTTACTTCCGCTGGGCGCTGCGCGAGCGGCTCGTCAGCGCCGACCCCACGCTGCGCCTCGCCACGGGGCGGCAGCCACTGCGCGTGCCCAAGACGCTCAGCGAGGCGCAGGTCGAGGCCTTGCTGGCCGCGCCCGACACCGACACGACGCTGGGCCTGCGCGACCGTGCGATGCTGGAGCTGATGTACGCCAGCGGCCTGCGCGTGAGCGAGCTCGTGCAGGCGCGCACGCTGCACCTGGGCCTCGAAGAAGGTGTGCTGCGGGTGCTGGGCAAGGGCTCGCGCGAGCGTCTCGTGCCGTTTGGTGAAGAGGCCCGCGCGTGGCTGCTGCGCTACCTGGGCGAGGCGCGCGCGCTCATCCTGGGCGGCAAGACCAGTGAGGCGCTGTTCGTGACGGCCCGCGGCGAAGGCATGACACGGCAGATGTTCTGGCGCATCGTCAAGCGCAGCGCTCAGGTCGCGGGCGTGACGGTGGCGCTGTCACCGCACACCCTGCGTCACGCGTTCGCGACGCATCTGCTGAACCACGGCGCCGACCTGCGCGCCGTGCAGTTGCTGCTGGGCCATGCCGACATCGGCACCACCACCATCTACACCCACGTGGCGCGCGAGCGGCTGCGCCAGCTGCACAGCAAGCACCACCCGCGCGGCTGAATGCAGCGGATGGAACGGGTGCGAATCAGAAGTTGTGGCGCACGCCGAAGGCGAGGGAACTGAAGTCGCCGCCGTAGGCCGAGACACCCTTCTCGTCGGTGACCTTCGAGTAGAACGTATAAACCTTGGTGCGCTTGCTCAGGTTGTAGTTGTAGGCCAGCACGAGCTGGCGTGCGTCGGAGTTGGCGAGTTTGTCGTACTCACCGGCCTGGCCGAGGGTGGCGTGGAGCTCCGACGAACCCATGGTGTACATGCCCGCGACGCGCCAGATCAGGCGCTTGCCGAAAGCGGCGTCGTCGTGGCTCTGGATGTAGGCTCCGAGTACGGCCGCACCCATCTCGTAGGCGGCACGCACGGCGAACTGCTTGCTGCCGTTGGCGCTCTCGTAGCCGAAGCCCAGTGTCAGCGGGCCGGCGGCGTAGTTGATGGAGCCGTCATAGTTGCGCAGGCGGCCGCCACCTTCGCCGGCCGAGATCGAGGCGCCGGCCGTCAGGCCCTTCACCAGCTCGGGCGTGAGGTAGGCCACCTTGTTGGTGTCGCGCCCCAGGTAGGCGTAGAGGCCGTCCGAGGAGTTGCCGGTGTCGTGGTTGTGGAAACCGATCCAGTCGGCGGTGGCGAAGTAGGCGTCGCTGCTGAAGCGGCCCAGGCGCACGGTGCCGAAGCCGCCGCTGAGGTTGACTTCGGACTGGCCGGCCCAGAAGCCTGCCGGCGAGGGCAGGCCGGTGTCGGCGCCGAAGCGGTGCTCGAGGATGAAGTTGGCCTTCAGCCCGCCGCCCATGTCTTCGGTGCCCTTGAAGCCCAGGCGCGAGGCGTTGTCGACGAGTTGCTTGGTCTTCTTGCCGTTGGCGTCGATGCTCTCGGCGGTGACGTTGAGACGACCGTAGAGCGTGACACTGCTCTGGGCCCAGGCGGCGCTGGTGGCGGCGAGGGCGAGGGTGGAGGCGATAACGATGCGCTGGATCACGGCGACCTCGAGGGAGAGTTGAAGGACATCTTCAGCTTGAGTGCCGCTGCTGCGCTGCAGCAAGCATTGAATGCGCGCCGATCCAGGACCCGTGGTGTCGATAAA
>JBIJAP010000258.1:0-5478 GCA_044345715.1 Rubrivivax sp. | reverse complement strand
GCGGCTGCCGCCGCCACCGCCGTAGCCGCCACCGCCGCCGCCGCCGCCCGGGCGGTCTTCACGAGGACGGGCCTCGTTGACGACGACCGCGCGGCCTTCGAGGGCCTGGCCGTTCATGCCGTTGATGGCGGCTTGCGCCTCGGCATCGTTGCCCATCTCGACGAAGCCGAAGCCCTTCGAGCGGCCGGTTTCGCGATCCATCATCACCTTCGCCGACGTGACGGTGCCGAAAGGAGAGAAGGCCTGCAACAACGAGTCATCGCGGACCGAATAGGCCAAGTTGCCGACGTAAAGTTTGTTTCCCACGGAGAGCCCTTAGAAGATCAGAAGAACCATGCGGAGCTCGACCCTGGAACACCCGTTGGAAACCCTTGTTCGCCAAGGGCGCCGACGGGAAGGCGCGGCTGCCAGACACAGACCCCCGGATTATGGGTATCGAAATCAGCCGCCTGTAAAGAGACGGGACTTGTTTTGTTGTTTTGGCGCGCATCGGGCTTACCCGATCACTGGCCCGGCTCCGGGCCCGCTCCCCGGCATGATCGCGACATGGACCTCCTCAAGCCGCTGATAGCGTTGCTCGCCATCGTCAACCCGATCGGCGTGGTGCCGTTCTTCATCCATTTCACCCAGAGCTTCGACCGGGTGCAGCGCCAGCGCACCATCCGCATCGCCTCGTTCACGGTGTTCGTGGTCATCGCGGTCAGCGCGCTGGCCGGGCTGAAGGTGATCGAGTTCTTCGGCATCAGCCTGGCCTCGTTCCAGGTCGGCGGCGGCTGCCTGTTGCTGATCAGCTCGCTGGCGATGCTCAATGCCCAGCCGGCCGAGAGCAAGCCGTCGGATGAGCGCGACGGCCTGGAAAAGGTCGATGCCGGCGCCAGCATCGCCGTCGTGCCGCTGGCGATACCGCTGCTCACCGGGCCGGCCACGATCTCCACGGTGGTTATCTACGCCGAAAAGACGCGCTTCCTCTGGCAACTTGGCGTGATGGTGGTCTACGGCGTCGTCATCGCGCTCATCACCTGGGCCGTGTTCTCGGCCTCGGGCCGCATCGCGCGTGTGCTGGGGCGTACCGGCATCAACGTGATGACGCGGCTGATGGGACTGATCCTGGCGGCCATGGCGGTGGAACTGCTGGCCGACGGGCTGACCAAGTTGTTCCCGGTACTGGGCAGCCACGTCGGGCGCTGAGACCTCGCACCAAGGCGGGGCATTTCGACCCAGTGTGCGGCGGGTAAGCCCTGATGTGGCGCGGCCGGGCTGAGCGTCATGATTCGTCCGCTTCCAGTCAGGCTCAAGTCCTCGGCTGGCAAGAGGTAGAGGAGACGCAACTTTTGAACAATGCGCCGCCGGGCTTGCCCCGAGCGGCGTTCTTTTTTGTGTGGCCCCGCACGGGTTCGCCGAGCCCTGCGCCATGCTGAATCACGGTCGCGCGGCGAACGCTCTGCGCGCTTACCCATCGGGTGAATGTGCCGAGTCGCCCGAGTCCCACAACGGTCGCTCAGGGCACCGAGCTGCGAACAGCGCGGAAGCCCAGCCCGAATAGGCGCCGTGTGCCACCGAAGTTGGCCACGTTGCGGCTGCTTGTGCGAAGGTCGGTCTCGGGGTTGAAGAAGTCCCCGCCGCGGTATCCGTAGCCGTAGAGGCCGAAGCCGCCCGTGCGAGGGCCCATGCGCGGCCAGTCCGCCACGTCGGCGGTGCCGTCCGACGCCAGTTCGCCGTCTCCGTGCCGCGGCACGAAGGCCCGGCCGGCCGCTAGGCCCACGCTTACCGCCATCTCGACCAGGTTGCCCGACAAGTCGGCTGCGCCCCAAAAGCTCTCGCCCCGCCCTTCGCGTGTGAGCCGGTCGGACAGCGCGGCCGCGGCGTAGGGGCCCAGCAGCGGGCGATCCTGTGGGCTCGGGGACCACGACGTGTTGGCTTCTGGTGGCTGTGCGCGCTCGCGCCCGCTGCCGTCCTTACCGTCGAAACCGCGGATCGCGACGATGCGTGTGGAGCCCCAGGCATATTCGCCGGGCACGGCCGCAAGCGGGCCGCGCGCGGCCTTCTCGAATTCGAGCTCGCTCATCGGCCGCAATCCCGCCCAGTCGGCCACGGAGATGCCGTCCTCCCAGGTGAGCCAGTTCATGCTCCAGCGCGGCTGCGCCGCCACCCACTGCTCGCCGCGCCGCTCGACCGTGTAGCGGTAGTTGTCGGGCCGCACGAGGCCGCCGCTGGAAAAGTCCCGCGCAGAAGGTGCCCGCGCCTGAGCCTGGGCTGGCGTGAGGGTGTCGAGGAAGTCGGCGTACTGCCCCTGCGTGAGTTCGTACCTCATCAACCAGAACGCTCGATAGCCCGTTGGAAAGGCGGCCGGCAGCATGCCGGACTGCCCGTCCCAAGGAGTCGGCCCGGGAGCCCCGGCGGGCAACGGCGAACGCCGGTCGTCGGCCCACAGGGCGCCCGCCCGCGGGGCGAGTTCGGTCGGAGCGTCCGTCAACCGGAACGGCCGACCGGGGTTGCCGCCGTCGTGGAACCGCCCCGGCGTGCCCGGGTCACCGTCGCCGACCTCAAAGGCACCCTCCGGCACCAGCACCATCGGCCAAGCGAACAGGCGGATCAGCAGGATGCGGTCGTCCGCGGCCCACCGCACCTCCAGTGTCGTTGTCGCGTCGCCGCTGCCGGCGGTGGACCGCTGCAGCATCGATCCGGTCCGGTCAGTCGGGGTCAGCGCCGTGTAGCCTGCTTCGGCCGTCACGGCCTCGAGCGGCAGATGGCGCCACCGCCCATCGGCGTGCCGGGCCTTGGCAAAGATCCATACCCCGTCGCGGTTGCCGCGGGGGCTGCCGACGTCGTCACGCCAGCTGCGCGGCCAGGACAGGGTCACGCGGGTGGCTCCGGGGTCGGCCTTGACCACGCGCACCGCCACCATCGCCGCCGAGCCGAGCCCGGCTTCGACCCCAGCAGACGCGGCGTCGGCCTGCACCAGCGCCAGAGCCAGAAGCACCCCCGCCAACGAAACGCGGGCGCAATCAAGCATGCGCCTGTGGCCGGCCCAAGTTAGGACCTGCGCGGGGTTCATCGCAGCCCGCCCGTGGACGGATCGAACCGGACGACGAACCCGTCGCCACTGCGGGGCGTCGGTTCACCTCGGTACGCGGGTCGCAGGACGAATGAGGCCTGACCGGGCTGAGCGAATTCCAAGGCGGCGAAGAACTGCCCACCCATCCACGGCGATCCTGAAGCGTCGATCGCCAGCCCGGCCGCGATGTTGTTCGCTGACGCCGGTTCGACGGAGACCAGACCCGCCCCCCAGCGCGGCACGCCCGTGTGTGCATCCAGCTTTGCAAGAAACACGTCGCTGAGCGTGGACCTCGCCTGCAGAGTCTGGTTGGGAAAGGGGTGGCTTCCCGAGAACCAACCGGCCACATAGACCGCGCCGCGGCCGTCGACCGCCGTGCGGTGGATGCCTCCGCCGCTGAATGCCAGCGGCGTCGCCCAGCGGCAAGCGAGCGACTTGTCTAGCGAAAGCACCACTGTGCGTTGGGCCCCCCCGGGGGGCAACGCGCATCGCGTCGGCGCGGCCGACACGGCAGGCAACCTCAGGGAGAGGTAAATCGTGCCTTGCGAGTCCACTGCCATCGCCCCCGGCGCGGCCATGGGTCCGTTCGGGTCGGTTATCGCACCCGCCGTCCAAACCGGGGCGTCCAGCGCGCCCGCAAACGTGTACCGGGCAACGAAGACGTCTCGACGTCCGTTGGCGGGCGACACGCGGGTGCCAGCCACCGTGCCGCCGAATTCGGTATCGGGTCCGAAGGTTCCCTGGATGACGATGCGCTCACCGGCTACAGCCAGCGCCATTTCGCCGAGCCCTCCAGGCGCGACAGCGAACCCCTGTCGCCCGCCTTCCGCGGCGGGGCCGCCGATGCGCCAGGCCGCAGTCTGCTCGCCCGCGCGGCTCAGGACCAGAACGAAAACGTCCGATTCGCCTGCGGACTCCAGTTCGCCACTGGGGAGCCGAAGCCGACCGGAAAACCCGCCGATGACCACGATGCGCCCATCGGGCGCGAGCGCGACATCCCACGCGCGATCGCAGTTGCTGCCCTCGCAGCGTGCGGGTCGGCTGCCGTCCCGCCCGTGCAGGACGTGACTCCAGAGCAGGCGCCCCTTGGCATCGAAGCGAGCCACGAACGGTACCTCAGCGGCACTGAAGGGAACCGGACCACCACCCAGATCGACCGTGCTGGCGCCTGCTCCCCCTGCGTAGCCGATCACGACGAATGCACCGTCCGCGTCGACGACCAGCCCGTGGGGAACCACCCGCGGCGCGCTGCCGCCGAAAGAGAAGCGCAAGCGCACCGCACCCGTGCGGTGGTCGTAGACGATGACACCACCGTCTATGCCGGCGCCGGGCAGCGCCGTGCCCTCACCATCCACCTCGATGGTGTCGCTGTGCAGCAGCGCGATGGCCACGTCGCCGTTGGGCATCGTGGCGGCCGCCTTCACATAGTCGGGCTTGGGCATGTCGGCCGGATCCGCCAGCCGTAGGGCCAAGGGCCGGCTTGGCTGCGCTGTGGCCAAGGTGGCGCCCAGCATGAGCGAGAGAGCGGCCACGGCGAGCCCTGCCGCACGGTGTCGACCCGTGCGCGGGCGGCGGCCCGGAGAGTCAGTGTGCCCGCTGTTCACTTCGGCCACCCTTGATCCGGGCTGCTCCAGCGCATGCGCCCCACGCTCACCCGCACCGCACCACCGCTCGTGTCGAGCACCCGGAAATGACTCATCGCGATCGTGGACTTGCCGCCCGGGTTGAGTCCGATGGTGGCCTGTCCGACCTCACGCCAGCCCGTGCCGTCCTCGTCGATCCACAGCGCCAGCGAAGTGCCGCGTTTGACCATCCGAAAACCGATGCTGGTGTTGGCGCGTATCGGCACCGCAACCGGGTTGCTGTTGCCATTGCGCAGCACGGCGAGCAAGGTGCTGCCGGTCTTGAAGGCCCCGCCCCACCAGTCGCCGAACATCCCGCCCTGCCAGTCGCCACGGCGCGCAGCGAAGTCGTAGTCGCCACGGATGTAGTGCCCGGCCAGCGCGATGCCTCCGCTGGAGGCAAGGGCCTGGAGCTCGCGCACGTCGGGCAGCGTCCACTCGATGGTGATGTCCGAGGGCAGCGGCTTCAGCCGTGTTGGCGGTTCGAGGAAGCCGGTGAGGCGAGGCCCGGGTGCGGCGGCAGGCGCGAGGTGAACTGCGCGGCCGTTCTCCACGACGACCGTGTACTCGGGCCGCTGGTCGCGCGGGTTGTCGCTCGGGCCGAGAAATCGCTCGAGTGCGCCGAAGCTGCCGTCAAGGAAGGAGGCTTCGAGCTCGCCCGCCTGCACCGGCGCGCACCAAGGCGCCAGCACCCCGGCGGCAAGGCCGAAGATGACCCCGCGCCTGGACCGCGGGTGCACACGCGCTTCGGCAAAAGGCCGGGCTGCGATCGTCGTTCGTTCATCCATGCGCTGCTCTCCT
>JBIJAP010000257.1:0-5488 GCA_044345715.1 Rubrivivax sp. | reverse complement strand
GAGGCCCGCAAGTTCCGCGTCATCGGCCGCGTCGACCGCAGCGTGGTGGCCAGCGGCGCGGCCCAGCTGCTGCTGTCGCCCGAGCGGGGGCAGCTCGACGGCCGCTTTGTCATCGACGAAGGCTTCTTCGACGCCAGCCGCAGCGACGCGCCCTCGCTCGACAACGACGTGACGGTGCAGCGCGCCGGCGACGCCGCGCAGGCCGAGCGCGAAGAGCAGGCGCCGCGGCGCAACTTCGCGCTCAACCTCGAACTCGACCTCGGCGAGCGGCTGCGCGTGCGCGGCCGCGGCCTCGACACCGGCCTGCGCGGCGCGCTCAAGCTCACCACGCCGGGCGGGCGGCTGGCCATCAACGGCAGCATCCGCACCGATCAGGGCACCTACGCCGCCTACGGCCAGAAGCTCGAGATCGAACGCGGCATCGTCACCTTCACCGGGCCGGCCGACGAGCCACGGCTGGACATCCTGGCGCTGCGGCCGAACATCGACGTCCGCGTCGGCGTGGCCATCACCGGCACCGCGGTGGCGCCGCGCGTGCGGCTGTACTCCGAGCCCGACAGCATGAGCGAGACCGAGAAGCTGTCGTGGCTGGTGCTCGGTCGTGCGCCTGAAGGCCTGGGCCGCAACGACACCGCGCTGCTGCAACGCGCCGCGGTGGCGCTGCTGGCCGGCGAAGGCCAGGCGCCGACCGACCAGCTGTTGAGCCGCCTGGGCATCGACGACATCAGCCTGCGCCAGGGCGACACCGACGTGCGCGAGACGGTGGTCATCCTGGGCAAGCAGCTGTCGCGGCGCTGGTACCTGGGCTACGAGCGCGGCGTGAACTCCACCACCGGCACCTGGCAGCTCACCTACCGCATCGCGCAGCGCTTCACGCTTCGTGCGCAGAGCGGGCTGGAGAACTCGCTCGACGTCGTCTGGACCTGGCGCTTCCAGGAAACGCCGAACGATGCCGCCATGAGAAAATCCACCATCTCGCCGCCTTGAGCCCGCGGCCCCGAACCCCGCTCACCCGCCGTAGTTCAATGGATAGAACGGGCGCCTCCTAAGCGCCAGATGCAGGTTCGATTCCTGCCGGGGGGACCACCCGCCGCCCCAAGGTCCCTGCGGACCTTGGGGCGGCGGGTGGAGCTGGTGATGCGTGATGCGTGATGTAGCATGCAGTCCGCGTTCAAGCGGAGGCTCCATGCGCACCACCCTGGCCATCGACGACGACATCCTGGCAGCAGCCAGGCACTTGGCCGAGCGCGAGCAAAAAACCGTCGGCGAGGTCTTGTCTGCTCTGGCGCGCGAGGGGCTGGCGCGGGCCTCAGGCGCCAGCAAGTCCGAACGCAACGGCATCCCGCTTTTGCCGCTGCGCCAGGCCGCTGTACCTGTCACGCTCGAACTGGTGAATCAACTGCGCGACGAGCAGCCGTGATCCGCTATCTGCTCGACGTGAACGTGCTGATCGCACTCGTCGACCCGGCACACGTTCAGCACGAGCAGGTCCACGTCTGGTTCAAGCGGGTGGGACACAAGGCATTCGCCACCTGCCCCATCACCGAAAACGGCTTGCTGCGCATCGTCGGCCACCCCAAGTACCCCAATTCTCCCGGCCCGCCGAGCACGGTGGTGGCGGCGCTCCAGGCCATTCGAAAGCTGAAAGGCCACGAGTTCTGGCCCGACAGCATCAGCCTCGTCGATTGCTACCTGGCCGACCCGGCTCTGCTCACGAGCCACCACCGCGTGACAGACAGCTATCTGCTGGCCCTTGCGCGGGCCCACCAAGGCCAACTGGCCACGCTGGACAGGAAGCTGTCGACCGAGGTGGTGGCAGACGGCGCAGCCGCACTGGCGCTGATCTAGCAGCGCGGGAGCGCCGGGGGAGGATGACCGGTTCTTCGCTGTCCTAGGCTCAAACGCCCTGCCAGCGCATCACGTTGCCCTGCGGCAGCGGGCGTGCACGGCCCAGGGCTTCGAGCGTGGCCAGGATGGTGGGCAGGCGTTCGCGCCAGCGGCCGCGCGCCGTGAAACGGGCCTCCAGCTCGGGCACGGCCAGCGGCACGGGCGTGGCGGCCAGCACCTCGGCCACGGCCTTGATCTGTTCGTGCAGGTCGGTGGGCCAAGGGCGTTTGGGGGCCGGCGCGGCGGGGGCCGCGGGCGCCGGGGTGTCGGTGTCGGGTTCGGTGTCGACGTCCATCGTGGCCTGCGTGCCGCCCGCCGCGCCGGGGTTCTGGAACTCGGGGCGCAGCCAGCGCACGGTGCCGGCGGCCTCTTCGGCGGCGCGGCGGGCGTTCAGCGCCACCAGGCGTTCGAGCAGCGTGTCAACCGCGGCGGCGCGGGCTTCCGATGCGGCGGCTCGGTGGTCGGCCAACATCGGCGCCAGGTCGCTCCAGCCGTAAGCCTGCAGCACGGCGGCATCGAGTTCGTCGTGCAGGCTGCGAAGCACCGAGACGAGGCCTTGTTCGTGGATGACTCTTTCTCTGGCGCTGAGCGGCTCTTCGGTGCGGAGCTTTTCGAGCACGTTGTACAGGCCGGTGAGCGTGAGCTCGGGGTGGGCCGCTTGGCGGGACTTACGGTGGGCGTCGAGTTGCTCGGCCAAGGCGCGAATTCGGCCAGCAAGCGCAGCGTCTAGACCCGTGTCTTCGTGTGGAAAGGGATATGTCTCGAAGCACCGAGTCTTGTTGTATCGCGGGTCGTTTCCAATCCCCAGGCGCCCACCGGCCGCGAGGGCCCAAGCGACATGCACATCGCTCGACAGCACACCCAACCAAGCACCATCCGCCGTAGCAATCGCGATGAGCATATTGTCTGGCAAGACGCTGGCGTCGAGAAACTGGAACGTCCGATGGCGGCTGGTCTCAATCGTGGCGACGTACCTCCTGTCCGACCTAAGCGCGGGCCTGAAGTCGCGCCTGGGCTCACCGAAGATCCACCAGTTATCGCGGTAGGTCGCGCGATTGTTCTGGTCGCGCTCCGGCTTCACGCGTTCATGAACCCATTGAAAGACGGCCGGGAACCTCGCTCGAACCTCTTGCGCTGACAGCCCGAACAAGTCAATGACGAGAACATCCCGGCTCGTGGCCGCCAGATCGCGCCCATTCCGATACTCGCGAATGTGCGCCTCAAGACCCGGAACGGTGCCGAGACCCAGCGACTCCGCTTGCGCGCGCGTGACGATGAAACCGGCGCCGTGAAGCTTGACGCCGGGCGACGACAGTCGTGAATTCGCCACCAGCGCCTCGGCTCGTGCCACCTGCGCGCCAACGCGAAAGTCAGCGTGAATGGAGCCTCGCCGCTCGGCGAACGCGACCAACACCTCACCGTCGCCCTGCGGGGCCTCCGAGACCACGCTCAGAAGTCGGCCTGCAGACCCATCTGAGCCGGCTTGGCCCACGGACATTGCAATTCGAACCGCGGCACCTTGCGCACTGTCGACCCAGGGATGGTCGGCAATCGCAAAAGAAAGCACCAACCCGGGCTCCAGCAACTGCTCAGCCTCAATCACGCGCCGATTGAAGGTTTGCCGAATGCTGTTGGTGGTGATGAGACCGAACGCGCGTGCGCGGCCGGCTCTCACCGTTTCAGCGGCGCGCTGCCACCAGTGCATCACGAAGTCTGCGCTCTCAGGCACCTGCGGCCAGGCGGCACGCAAGGCCTGCGCATAGCCATCGCCCAGGGCCGCACGCACGGCACTGGCGCCAATAAACGGCGGATTCCCCACGATGAACTCCGCCTGCGGCCACACCGCCGGCCGCGGGTTCAGGTAGCGCCACTGCGCCACCTGCGCCGCCTCGTCGGGCACCGGCTCGCCAGTGGCCGGGTGCGGCTTGAAGCTCTTGCCGTCCCAGCGCGTGACGAGCGCGCCGGCCGCGTCGTGCAGCGGCTCCATGCCGTCGTGGGCCAGCACCGCATCGCGCCGCTCGATGTTGCCGTGGTCGTGGATCACCGGCTCGGCCACGCTGTTGCTGCCCTGCGTGCGCAGCTGCCACTGCAGGTAGCCGATCCACAGCACCAGCTCGGCCAGCGCGGCGGCGCGCTCGTTGATCTCGATGCCCAGCAGCTGCTTCGGAGTAACGGTTTCGCCCTCCAGACCGAGCCGCGCCTGCGTGTCGCCCAGCGCCTCGAGCCGGTGCAGCACCTCGGCTTCGAGCCGCTTCAGGTGCTCCAGCGTCACGTACAAAAAGTTACCGCTGCCGCAGGCCGGATCGAGCACGCGCGTGGTGCACAGCTGGTGGTGAAAGCGGCGGATCTCGGCGCGCGCCTCGGCCAGCTTGTCGTCGCGCTTCCTGCCCTCCAGCGCCTGGGCCTCGGTGGCCAGCAGCAGCGCAGCGGCCTCGGCGTCGGCCCAGTCGGCGCGCAGCGGCTCCACCACGGTGGGCAGCACCAGGCGCTCGACATAGGCGCGCGGCGTGTAGTGCGCGCCCAGGGCGTGGCGCTCGGCGGGGTCGAGCGCCCGCTCCAGCAGCGTGCCGATGATGGCCGGCTCGACGTTGCGCCAGTCCGACTGCGCCGCCGCCAGCAGGCCCTGGATGACGCGCCTGGACAAGGGCAGCACGTAGTCGTCTTGCCCCGATCCCTTGAACAGCTTGCCGTTGAAGCGCAGCACCGTCTTGGCCAGCGCGCCGCTGAAGCCGCCGCGGTCCATGTCGGCCCACAGCAGGCGCAGCATCTGGCGCAGGGTGTCGGGCTCGGCCTGGTGCGTGCGCAGCAGGTGCGCGAAGGCGCCCGCGCCGCTGGCGGCCTGGGGCAGCAGGCCCACGTCTTCGGCAAACATGCTGAACAGGCAGCGCGTGAGGAAGGCAGCCACACGCTCGGCGCCGTGGCCTTCGGCTTCGAGGTCGCGGGCCAGCTGCGCCAGCTTGGCCGCCACCTCGCGCGTGACCTGCGCGCTGATGCGCGACGGGTCCAGCGCCATCGGCTCCAGCCACAGCTGGCGCAGCCGCGCGCGCACGGCCGGCTCGGCCAGGCGCGCCAGCGGAATGCGGCTGTTGCGCGGGTCGGGAAACGCCGTGTAGGTGCCGCCGCTGCGCGTGAACTCGGCGTACAGCTCGATGACGTGGCCCACGTCCACCACCACCAGAAACGGCGGCCGCCCTTCGGCGGCCGGCAGCGCACGGGCGTAGGCCTCGGCCTGCGCGCGCGCCTTCATCAGGGCCTCGTCAAAGCCCTTGGTGGCCGGGCCGCGCTTGACTTTCTTGCTTTCGAGCACAAAACAGCCGCGGCGGTAGAGGTCGATGCGGCCGGCCGAGGTGCTGCCGTCGGGGTGCTGGAAGGTGATGCCTCGCTCAAACGCATAGGCGTTGTCGGCGGCGTCGGCGCCGGCCGGCGCAGGGCGTTCCACACCGAGCAGCTCGCAGAGCTCGATGACGAACGACTGCGCATTGGCCAGCTCGCTGCCGCCGGCCCGGCCCCAGCGGGCAATGAAGGCCTGGACGGCCGCATCGGTGGCGGGCTCCAGGGCGGGCGCGGTGGCTGCGCTGGGCAGAAGCGACGACATGGCGGG
>JBIJAP010000254.1:0-5519 GCA_044345715.1 Rubrivivax sp. | reverse complement strand
GGGCTAGCATGCCCACATGGCCTGGGCACACACCGTTGGCGGCACGCGCTACGTCTTCGACGACCTGAAGACGCTGCTGGCCTGCGCCACGCCCGAGAAGAGCGGCGACCAGCTCGCCGGCATCGCCGCCCGCTCCGCTGCCGAGCGCATGGCCGCACGCTGGGCGCTGGCCGATCTGCCGCTGGCGCACTTCCTCCGCGAAGCCGTGGTGCCCTACGAAGACGACGAGGTCACGCGCCTCATCGTCGACACGCACGACGCGGCCGCCTTCGCGCCGGTGGCCCACCTCACCGTGGGCGCCTTCCGCGACTGGCTGCTGTCCGACGCCGCCACCAGCGCCACGCTCGCCGCGCTGGCCCCGGGCCTGACGCCCGAAATGGTGGCCGCCACCTCCAAGCTGATGCGCCACCAGGACCTGATGCTCGTGGCCGCCAAGTGCCACGTCGTCACGCGCTTTCGCAACACCATCGGCCTGCCCGGGCGGCTGGCCGTGCGGCTGCAGCCCAACCACCCGACGGACGATCTGCGCGGCGTGGCCGCCAGCATCCTCGACGGGCTGATGTACGGCTGCGGCGATGCGGTGATCGGCATCAACCCCGCGGGTGACAACCTCGCCGGCATCGGCGCGCTGCTGCAGTTGCTCGACGAGCTGATCCAGCGCCATGCCATCCCCACCCAGGGCTGCGTGCTCACGCACGTGACGAACACGATGCAGCTCATCGAGCAGGGCTGCCCGGTCGACCTGGTGTTCCAGAGCGTGGCCGGCACCGAGCGCGCCAACGCCGGCTTCGGCATCACGCTGTCGCTGCTGGCAGAGGCGCGCGAGGCGGCGCTCTCGCTCAAGCGCGGCACGCTGGGCGAGCACGTCATGTATTTCGAAACCGGCCAGGGCAGCGCGCTCAGCGCCAACGCCCACCACGGCGTCGACCAGCAGACCATCGAGGCGCGCGCGCAGGCCGTGGCGCGGCACTTCAAGCCGCTGCTGGCCAACACCGTGGTGGGCTTCATCGGCCCCGAGTACCTGGTCGACGGCCGCCAGATCGTGCGCGCCGGCCTCGAGGACCACTTCTGCGGCAAGCTGATGGGCCTGCCCATCGGCTGCGACGTCTGCTACACCAACCACGCCGAGGCCGACAGCGACGACATGGACACGCTGATGACGCTGCTCGGCGTGGCCGGCGTCACCTTCATCATGGGCGTGCCGGGTGCCGACGACGTGATGCTGAACTACCAGAGCACCAGCTTCCACGACGCTGCCGCGCTGCGCGCGCTGCTCGGTCGGCCGCGGGCGCCGGAGTTCGAGGCCTGGCTGGCGCGCGCGGGCATCACCGCGCCCGACGGCCGTCTGCTGCCGGCGCCGGCGCGGCATGCGCTGCTGGCCGATCTGTCGGCGCCGCGTTGAAGCATCGCTGAAAGCCCGCCCGATGAGCCACACGCCCGACCCCTGGAGCGGCCTGCGTGCCCACACGATGGCGCGCATCGCGCTCGGCCGGGCTGGTGCCAGCCTGCCCACCGCCGAATGGCTGCGGTTCGCCGAGGCCCATGCGCTGGCGCGCGATGCCGTGCACACGGCGCTGGACGTGCCGGCCTTGTGCGCGGCGCTGCAGCAGCACCGCTTCGAGCCCGGCGTGGTGGCCAGCGCGGCGGCCGACCGCGCCACCTACCTGCGCCGCCCCGATCTGGGTCGCAGCCTGGCGCCCGCCAGCGCGGCACAGCTACGGCCGCAGCCGCCGGGCCTGGTGGTGGTGCTGGCCGACGGCCTGAGCGCGCGCGCCACGCAGGCTCATGCGCTGCCGCTGCTGCTGGCGCTGCGCAGCCAGCTCGAGGCGGTGGGTGCAGGCGTCGGAAACGTCGCCGGCGAGTCGATCGCCGCCGTCATCGTCGCCACCCAGGCCCGCGTGGCGCTGGGCGACGAGGTCGGCGAGTTGCTCGGCGCGCGTGCCGTGCTCGTGCTCATCGGCGAGCGGCCGGGTCTTTCAAGCCCCGACAGCCTCGGCGCCTACCTCACCTGGGCGCCGCGCAGCGGCCGCAGCGACGCCGAGCGCAACTGCGTCAGCAACATCCGGCCCGAGGGCCAGCCCCCGTCGCAGGCGGCGGCGCGGCTGGCCTGGCTGCTGGGCGCGGCGCGGCGACTGGGTGGCACCGGGGTTGCGCTCAAGGACGAGAGCGACACCGGTGCGCCGATTGCTGCCATCGAGCGCAGCGACGACCTGCGCGCGCGGCTTCCGGGACAATCGCCGACATGATTCGCCAGCGCACCCTGAAGGCCCCCACCCGCGCCGTCGGCGTGGGCGTGCACAGCGGCCTCAAGACCGAGCTCGTGCTGCGCCCCGCACCGCCCGACACCGGCGTGGTGTTCACGCGCACCGACCTGCCCGAGAGCACGCCCATCGCCGTCAATGCCTTCGCGGTGAGCGACACGCGCATGGCCAGCACCATCAGCGCCGGCGGCGACCCCAGCCTGCCCAAGGTGCAGACCATCGAGCACCTGATGAGCGCCGTCGCCGGCCTCGGCATCGACAACCTCTATGTCGACATCTCGGCCGAAGAGGTGCCCATCCTCGATGGCAGCGCGGGCGCCTTCGTCTACGTGCTGCAAAGCGCCGGCGTGGTGCTGCAAGACGCGCCCAAGCGCTACATCCGTGTGACGAAGGCCGTCGAGGTGCGCGAAGGCGAGGGCGCCACGCTCAAGTGGGCGCGGCTGGAGCCCTTCCACGGCTACGCGCTCAGCTTCGAGATCGAGTTCAACCACCCGGCGGTCGATGCCACCGGCCGCCGTGTCGAGTTCGATTTTTCCAAGGGCCTGTACAAGCGCGACATCGCGCGCGCCCGCACCTTCGGCTTCGCCAAGGACGTGGAGATGATGCGCTCGCGCGGCCTGGGCCGGGGCGGCAGCATGGACAACGTCATCGTCGTCGACGAGCAGCGCGTGCTCAACGGCGAAGGCCTGCGCTACGACGACGAGTTCGTGAAGCACAAGCTGCTCGACGCCATCGGCGACCTGCACATCGCCGGCCGCCCGCTGCTGGCCCGCTACACCGCCTACAAGAGCGGCCACGCGCTCAACAACAAGCTGCTGCGCGCGCTGCTGGCCGACGACAGCGCGCACGACACCGTCACCTTCGAGCACGACGCCGACGCGCCGGCCGGCTTTGCCGAGCTCACGCCGGCCTGGTGAGCCGCCGACAAGAGGCCAACCCGCCATGATGATCTTCCGCCTCGTCTTCGGGCTGCTGCTGGTGAGCGGCCTGCTGTGCTTTGCGACCTACATCGCCACGGGCAAGGCGGTCTGGCGCCAGCGCGGCATCGTCGTCGTCAAGTGGACGGTGATCGCCGGGCTGGGCTTCTTCGCCGTGCTCATCCTCGAGCGGCTGCCGCGCTTCCTGTGAACCGAGTGACCGCGAGCGTCGGGCCATGGGTCGTGGCCTTGGGTCTGGCGTGGGCGGCTGCTGCCGTGGTTGCACAGCCAGCCGCGGGTGCATCGCCGCCTGCCGCAGAGACATTCTTTCGCGACGCCGACATTGCCGAAGCCGTGTTGTCCCCGTCGGGCAAGCGGCTGGCCATCACGTCAGGTCGGGATGGTCTGCGCACCGGCCTGTTCGTCATCGACCTCGCCCGACCGGGCAGGCCCAGGGCCGTGGCGCAGTACGAAGACGCCGACGTCGAGAACGTAAGGTGGGTCAATGACGACTACCTCCTGTTCAACGCCACCGACTACTCGCGCGGCGGCGGCGTCCCCGACGGCGGCCCGGGGCTCTACTCGGTGCATGCCGAGAGTGGACGGATTCGTGCGCTGATCAAGCGCAAGCGCGAGTTCATCGTCGATGGTGACCTGGGCAGCAGGGCGCTCGAGTGGAACCACAAGCTGCTGGCGGTGCCCGGCGCGCGGGCCGGGCTATCCGACGAAGAGGTGTTGATTGGCAGATTCACCTTGGACAAGGATGCCCTGATCGACGAGGTCGAGCCGATCTGGCTGAATGTGCGCTCGGGGCTGACTCGACCCACGGCCTTTGCGGCCCCTGCCAACACGGTGAGCTGGCTGTTCGACAGCCGGGGTGAGCCTCGGCTGGCACTCACCAGGACGGGCGCGCAGCAGGTGGTCTACTGGCGTGGACCGGGGCGTACCGACTGGCAACCGCTCGTCAAGGGCGATCTGCTGCAGATGCCGTTCAGGCCCCACGCGGTAGACGATGCGGGCCAGCTGTTCGTGCTGCACCGGGAGGGCCCCGCGGGGCTGGAGGTGCTCGCCCGCTACGACGTCGAACGCCAGACGATCTTGCCGCCGCTGGTCAGCACCCCGGGCTTCGACTTCGAAGGCCAACTGATCATCGAACCCGGCGGCGGGGTCACCGGAGTGCGGGTCCACGCCGATGCCGAGACGACCGTGTGGTTCGACGAGGGCATGAAGCAGTTGCAGGCCTGGGTCGACCGGCGCCTGCCCGGGCGCGTCAACCGCATCAGTTGCGGGCGCTGTACACGGGCCGACCGGGTGGTGCTGGTGCAGTCGTACTCCGATCGAGAGCCTGGCGAACTGACCTTGCCCCTTAATCCCGTAGCTCTTAGCGCCCTTGTCACGCGGCCTTGTTGTGCTGTGCCGCGGTCCAGCGTTCTTCGTACTGCCTGGGGCTGACGTAGCCCAGGGTGGAATGTAGTCGGCGGTGGTTGTAGAAGGCCATCCAGTCGATCACCTCGTCCATGGCCTGCCGCCTGGTGGCGAAGCTCCTGCCGTGCAATCTGCCGACCTTCAGGCGCCCCCACAGGCTCTCGGTGGGCGCGTTGTCCCAGCAGTCGCCCTTGCGGCTCATCGACGAGCGCATCCCGTACCCGCTCAGCGCCTTCTGGAACTCATCGCCGCAGTATTGACTGCCTCGATCCGTGTGCACGATCAGCCCTGGCGGTGGGCGACGCCGGAACCACGCCATGCGCAGCGCGTCCGTGACCAGGCTGGCGCGCATGTGGGGCTGCATGCTCCAGCCAACGACCATCCGGCTGTGCAGGTCGATGAAGGCCGCCAGGTACAGCCAGCCCTCGTCGGTGGCGATGTAGGTGATGTCGCTGGTCCACTTCGCGTTGGGCCCGGTGGCTGTGAAGTCCCGCTGCAGCAGGTCTGGCGCGATCGGCAGGCTGTGCTTGCTGTCGGTGGTGACGACGAACTTGCGGCGGCCCCTGGCCCTGATGCCGTGCTGCTGCATCAGGCGTCGAACCCGCTCCTTGCCGACGCGGTAGCCCCGGGCGCACAGTTCCTTGGTCATCCGCGGCCAGCCGTACTCCTGGCGGACCTCGGCATGGATGGCGCGCATGTGCGCCAGCAAGGCCTCATCGCTCAGCCGCCCCGAGCCCGGCTTGCTGGGCCGGCGCCGCTGCTGCCGACGCTGGTGCTCGAAGTACCCGCTGACGCTCACGCCCAGCACCTCGCAGCTCAGGCTCACCGGCCAGGTCTCCTTCATCGTCCGGATCCAGGCGTACTTTGCAGAACATCCTGCGCAAAGTACGCCGCCGCTTTTTTTGCGATGTCGCGC
>JBIJAP010000253.1:0-5529 GCA_044345715.1 Rubrivivax sp. | reverse complement strand
TCACCTTCACGGTACCGGCGAATACCTTTGCCGATGTCGATCTGGGCGACACGCTGACCTACACCGCGACCCTTGACGATGGCTCGCCGCTGCCGACCTGGCTCGCTTTCACCGCCGCCACCGGCACCTTCAGCGGCACGCCGGCCAACGACAACGTGGGCCCGATCGAGATCAGGGTGACGGCCGCCGACGCCGCCGGCGCGCAGGCCAGCGGCAGCTTCACGTTGACCGTCGCCAACACGAACGACGCGCCAACGCTGGCCACCCCGATTGCCAATCAGTCCGCCACCGAGGACAGCTTCTTCACCTTCAGGCTGCCGGCGAACACCTTCGCCGATGTCGACCTGGGCGACACGCTCACCTACACCGCCACGCGTGCCGATGGCTCGCCGCTGCCGGCCTGGCTGCGCTTTGATCCGGCAACCTTGGGCTTGCAGGGCACGCCTCGTCGGCTGGATGCCGGCCCGCTGGACATCCGGGTCACGGCCACCGACCGGGCCGGGGAGTCGGCCACGGTCGGCTTGCAGATCAATGTCGCCGAGTTGCCGTTCGTACCCCCGGCGCCGGCAACGCCACCGGCTCTCGCAGCGCCCTCCCCTGCACCGCCCCCCGCACCCACACCTGCCGCCAGCACGGTGGTCGCGCCCCCTGCCGCAAGCACGCCGCAGCCGGCGCCAGCGCCCGCTGCCGATCCCTTGTCGGCTTCACTGACACCGGCCGGTGGCTCGGCCAGCCTGTCACCGGCGCCCCCCGCCGCGGGGACCGGCCGTGCCCCGGCAGCAGCCCCCGACGCTTCAAGCGCCAACAGCCCTGCCGGCGCGGCAGGTGCGCCGGGGCAGGAACCCGCGCAGGATGGGGCAGCCACGCCCGCGGCGGGCGGCGATGGCCCGAAGGCCGGCTTGGCCGCGCCATCGGATGCCGGGGCCCTGGCCGTGGCCGTGGCCGCGGATGCCCCGGCGCCCGGCGGCGGGCCGGCCGCGGGTGCGGGCCAGATCGCTGCCGGTGCCGAGACCCCTGGCGCCATGCCGGGTGCGGCCACCGTGGCCAACCTCGGGCGCTGGGTCGCAGGCAGCGGGTTCGGCGGTTCGCTGATGGCGCCAGCGCCGGTGCAGCCCACCCTGTCGTGGGCCCCGATCGGGCAACTCGGGCTCGAGCGCGGCGCCTTCGACTCGGCCCTGGGCCTGGGTTCGTCATCGTCGGGCGACAGCACCGCCAACCAGCGCGTCGACAACTCCTTCCGGCAACTGCGCGAAGACGCGCAGGAAGAAGCCGTTGTCGAGCAGGGCGTGGTCGCCAGCAGCGTGGTCGTGAGCACAGGCTTTTCCTTCGGCTACGTGCTGTGGTTGGCCCGGGGTGGGGCACTGCTGGCCAGCCTGGCCTCGGCGATTCCGGCCTGGGCCATGGTCGACCCGCTGCCGGTGCTGTCGAAGCAACGCCCCGGCCCGGGCCGCGACCCGGGTGATCAAGACCCAGGCCCAGATGCCGACAACGAGGGCATGCCCAGGCCGCAAGACGACGAGGTGGAGGACATGTTCGGCGCCGGCAGCCGCGCCGCTGCCGAGCCGCGCACGCCGCCGCCGCCCGTGCCGCCCCAGCCCGCCACGGCACCGCAGCCCGCCGCGGAGGCACGGTCGTGAGACGGCTGTTCGCCGCGGCGCTGCGGCGGCTTCGGCAACTGACGGCCAGTCTGTCGTCGCGCACGCTGCTGGCCTTTGGGCTCTCGACCATCGTCGTCTGCACCTTGCTGGTGTCGGACCTGGCCGGGGTGCTGCCCGACGGCCGCAAGGCGGTGCGCGACGGGCGCGTCGCGCTGGCCGAGACCACCGCGCTGACGGCCTCCATGCTGGCCAACGCGGGCGACGCCCAGGGCCTGGCCCGCTACCTCGGCGCCGTGACGCAGCGCAACGCCACCCTGCGCGGTGTTCGCGTGCGCAGCGCCAACGGCCAGTTCGAGCTGGCCGTCGGCACGCCCGGACCCAAGGACGCCAGCAACGAGTCCAGCGACACGCGCCTCGTGGTGCCCATGCTGGGTGGCGGCGCGGCGTGGGGCCATGTGGAGTTCCACTTTGCGCCGACCTCATGGCTGGCGGAACACGCACCCTGGCTGCCGCCGGCCACGCCCTTCGTGTTCTTCGTCGCGGTCACCTGCGCGATGGCCTTCCGCGCCTACCTTGCGCGGATGCTGCGCCACCTCGACCCGTCGAACACCATCCCCTCGCGCGTGCGCACGGCGTTCGACACGCTGGCCGACGGGCTGATGGTGGTGGATCCCGACGGCCGCGTGGTGCTGGCCAACCTCACGCTGGCCGAGGTGGCAGGCCAGCCGGCCGATTCGCTCATCGGGCGCAGCGCGGCCGATCTGCCCTGGGAGCAGCCGGCGGCTTCGTCGGGCGGTGAGCCGGGGGAGGGCAGTGCGCTGCAGCCCGTAGCCGGCGCCTCGACGCTGCCCTGGCTGCTCGCGCTGCAGGACGGCCAGGTGCACCTGGGCCAGGTGATGTACATGCGCGCCGCCGACGGCAAGCGGCGGACCTTCATGGTCAACTGCTCGCCGATCCAGGGTGGTGCCAAGCCGGCGGGCGTGCTGGCCAGCTTCAAGGACGTCACCGAGCTCGAGGAGAAGGAGATCCAGCTGCGCGCGGCGCGCAATGCGGCGCAGGACGCCAACCGCGCCAAGAGCGATTTCCTGGCCAACATGAGCCACGAGATCCGCACGCCGATGAACGCCATCCTCGGCTTCACCGACATCCTGCGCCGCGCCGGTCCGCAAGGCGCGACCGACGCGCAAAAGTACCTGGACATCATCCACGGCAGCGGCCGGCACCTGCTCGAGCTGATCAACGACATCCTCGACCTCAGCAAGGTCGAGTCCGGGCACATGGAGGTGGAGCGCCTGCCTTGCGAGGTGCACCAGGTGGTGCTCGAGGTCGCCCGCATCATGGCCATCAAGGCCCAGGAGAAGGGCATCGAGCTGCGCGTGTGCTTCGACGGCCCGCTGCCACACCAGGCGCTGACGGATCCGCACCGCCTGCGCCAGGTCATCACCAACCTGGTGGGCAACGCCATCAAGTTCACCGCGAAGGGCGAGGTGCGCATCAGCCTGCGCATGGACCCGCGCCCCGGCAGCACGCAGATGCAGATCAACGTGGCCGACAGCGGCATCGGCATCCCGGCCGACCGGCTGGAGTCGATCTTCGAGCCCTTCGTGCAGGCCGAGGCCTCCACCACGCGCAACTTCGGCGGTACGGGCCTGGGCCTGACGATCAGCCGGCGCTTTGCCCGCGCCCTCGGGGGCGACGTGTACGCCACGAGCGAGGCCGGGCGCGGCAGCGTCTTCCACGTCAGCATCGATGCCGGCCCGCTTGAGGGGACGCAGTGGCTGTCGGTCCAGGCGCTGGAGGAACGGCGCGAACAGAGCGCGGCGCCCGCCGGTGAGCAGGCCGCCTGGGTGTTCCCGCGCCGGTGCGTGCTGGTGGTGGACGACGGCCGCGAAAACCGCGAGCTCCTGCGCGTGGTGCTGGGCGACGCGGGGCTGGACATGGTGGAGGCCGAGAACGGCGCCATCGGCCTGGAGCGCGCCGCCGAGCACAAACCGGACCTCGTGCTCATGGACATCCAGATGCCGGTGATGGACGGCGTCACCGCCACGCGCACGCTGCGCCAGCGCGGCTTCGACAAGCCGGTGATCGCACTGACGGCCAATGCCATGAAGGGCTTCGAGCGCGAGCTCGAGCACGGCGGCTTCACGGGCTACGAGACCAAGCCGATCGACATCGACCGTCTGCTGGCCCGGCTGGCCGGGCTGCTGGGCGGAACCCGCCAGGCCGCCCCGCCTGTGGCCGTCGCCCAGCCGCCCCGCGTTGACTCGGCCGGCCGGGCCCCACAGGCCGAAGCCACCCGCGAGACCGAGCGGGTGCTGGCCAACGCCCGCAAGGCGGACGCCGCAGTGCCGATCCGGTCGCGGCTGGCTGCCCACCCGCGTTTGGCGCGGGTGGCGGCCGAGTTCTGCACCAAGCTGCCCGGCAAGCTCGACGAAATGCAGGCCGCCCTCGATGACGGACACCTCGAGACCCTGGGCACGCTGGCGCACTGGCTCAAGGGCGCGGGCGGCAGCGTGGGCTTTGATGCCCTGTTCGAACCGGCCCGCGACCTGGAGGCCGCCGCCAAGGCCGCCGACGGCGCGGCGGCCGGGCAGTGTCTGGAGCGCCTGCGTGGGCTCAGCGCACGCCTGGAGTCGCCACCTGTGCCGGAGCGCGCCGCCGCGCCGACAACCTGAACCACCCAGACGATGAGCCACCAGGCCCTGCAAGGAACATGACATGGACATGTCGGCCGAAGCCGCCGCCCTCAGCGCGCTGACGACGCCCGCGCTGACGGGCTTGACCCCGATGGCCACAGGCGGCGGCGCGGACGGCATCGACGGGGCCGTGGGCCTGGCCGACCTCACCGTGATGATGATCGACGACGAGCCCATGCTCACGGAGGTCATCGGCACCTATCTCGAAGACGCGGGCTATCGCCACTGCGTCGGCATCAACGACGCCACGGTGGCGCTGCAAAAGGTGCGCGAGCTGAACCCCGCGCTCGTGCTGCTCGACCTCGTGATGCCGGGGGTGTCGGGCTTCGAGATCCTGCAGGCCCTGCGCCAGGACGAGCAGCTGCGCTACACGCCCGTGATCGTGCTCACCGCGGCCAGCGACCCCGACACCAAACTCAAGGCGCTGTCCATCGGCGCCACGGAGTTTCTGGCCAAGCCGGTGGACCCCAGCGAGCTGGTGCTGCGCGTGCGCAACAGCCTGGTGCTGAAGGTCTACCAGGACCGGCTGGCCAACAGCGACCCGGTCACGGGCCTGCCCAACCGGCGCGTGGTGATGGAGCGTCTGCGCGGCATCCTGGGGCAAGCCCCGGCCGACAGCAGCAAGGTCGGCCTGCTGCACTTGCGATTGGATCGGCTGCAGCAACTGCAGGCCACCCTCGGCCAGAGCGCGGGCGACGAGCTTCTGCGCGCTGCTGCGCTGCGCATGCGTGGCCGCACGCGGGGTGACGAGGACGGCGCCAGGGCGGGCACTCCGAACACCTCACTGCTGTGCCGGCTCGACGGCGACGAGTTCCTGGTACTGCTGCCGAACCTGCAGGACCCCGAGGTGTGCGTGGGTGTCGCGAGGCGGTTGCTTCAGTGCCTGGCCGAGCCTTTTCGAGTCGGCAACGACCGCATCAGCGTCTCGCCCAGCATCGGCATCGCGCTGGCGCCCGACGACGCCCAGACCCCGGAAGAGCTCCTCGCGATCGCCGCCACGGCGGCTGCGCTGGCCTGCGCCAGCGGGCGCAACACCTACCGCTTCGGCTCGCGCCAGCGCAACCAGGCCGCGATGGAGCGGCTCAAGCTGGAAGCGGCGCTCCACCATACGGTGGAGCGGCGCGAGCTGCGCCTGGTGTACCAGCCCAAGTTCGACCCTCTGAAACGCCGCATCGTGGGCGTCGAGGCCTTGATGCGATGGCATCAGACGGAAATGGGCCAGGTCTTCCCGGACC
>JBIJAP010000252.1:0-5543 GCA_044345715.1 Rubrivivax sp. | reverse complement strand
TCCCAGCGCTCAGGGCGACCTGCTGCGCGTGCCGATGCCGGGCCTGACCGAAGAGCGCCGCAAGGAGCTCACGAAGGTGGTGCGCAACGCGGGTGAAGACGCCAAGATCGCCGTGCGCAGCGTGCGCCGCGAGGCCAATGAGCACCTGAAGAAGCTGCTCAAGGACAAGGCGGTATCCGAGGACGACGAGCGCCGCGCCCAAGACGAGGTGCAGCGCCTGACGGACGGCACCATCGCGCAGATCGACAAGCTGGTGCAGGGCAAGGAAGCCGAGGTCATGGCCGTCTGAGCCCGACGCAGGATGAATGATCTCTCGCAGCCCACCTCGGCCATGGCCACGGTGCCACGCCATGTGGCCGTGGTCATGGATGGCAACGGCCGCTGGGCGCGCAAGCGCTACATGCCGCGCTTCTTCGGCCACAAGCAGGGTGTCGATGCCCTGGTGCGCACGGTCAACTGCTTCGCCGACCGGGGTGTCGAGTACCTCACTGTCTTTGCCTTCAGCTCCGAGAACTGGAAGCGGCCCACCGAAGAGGTCTCGGGCCTGATGAGCCTGGTGCTGGTGGCGGTGTCGAAGTACCTCACCAAGATGCACCAGGACGGCGTGCGCATCCGCATCGTCGGCGACCGCTCCGCAGTCTCCGACAAGCTGCGCAAGGCCTGGGAGCAGGCCGAGGCGCTGACCGAACGCAACACGCGCATCACGCTGGCCGTGGCCTTCAACTACGGCGGCCGCTGGGACGTGGTGCAGGCTTGCCGCGATGCCATCGCGCAGGGCCTGAAGCCGGAGCAGCTCGATGAGGCCTGGCTGTCTCAGCACATGGCGATGAGTTTTGCGCCCGACCCCGATCTCTTCATCCGCACCGGTGGCGAGATGCGCATGAGCAACTTCCTGCTCTGGCAGGCCGCCTACTCGGAGCTGTTCTTCACCGACTGCCTGTGGCCCGATTTCGGCGAGGCCGAGATCGATGCCGCGCTGTCCGCCTACGCCCAGCGCGACCGCCGCTACGGCGGCATCCAGCCGCCTTCGGTGGCGCTGCCTGGCGCGTGAGCGCCGGCCAGCCGCCTGCCGCAGTACCGGCCCCGTCCGCCATCGGCATGCTGGGCCAGCGCATCGTCACTGCCGTCGTGCTGGTGCTGCTGTTGCTGGGAACGCTGGCCGCCGCCAGCCCATGGCCGTTTGCGCTGCTGACGCTGGTGCTCATCGCCGCGGCCGGCTGGGAGTGGGGCAGGCTCAACCAAGCCGGCGCCGCGCTGGCCTGGGCCATGGGTGCGGCGGTGGGCCTGGCCGGTGCCGCAGCCCTGCTGGCCGGCTGGAAGCAAGACGCTCCCGAGGCGCTGTGGTGGGTGGTCGCGGTGCTCTGGTTGGTGGCAGGTGGCCTCGCGCTGAAGACTGGCCCGGCGCTGTGGCCGCGTCTGCCCAAGGCGGCGCGCTGGGTGGTCGGGCTTGTCACCTTGTGGGCCGCCTGGCTGGCGCTGGCGCACGCGCGTGCGGTGGGCATCAACTTCCTGCTGTCGGTGCTGGCCCTTGTTTGGATGGCCGATGTCGCGGCCTATTTCGGCGGCCGGGCCCTCGGGCGCCGCAAGCTGGCCCCTTCCATCAGCCCTGGCAAGAGCTGGGAGGGCGTGTGGTCGGGCATGGTCGGTGTGCTGGCCTTGGCGGCGCTGTGGATCGCGATCGACGAGCGCTTTGCGGTCGACGCGCCGAGTCTGTACACGCGCCTGTGGCAGCACCTCGGCGGTGTCGGCATGGTGCTGGCGCTGCTGGTGCTGAGCGGCCTCAGCGTGGTCGGCGATCTGGTCGAATCGCTCGTCAAGCGCGCCGCCGGCGCCAAGGACAGCAGCCGCCTGCTGCCCGGCCACGGCGGCGTGCTCGACCGCGTCGATGCGCTGCTGCCGGTGCTGCCAGCGGCGATGGCCCTTCTCTCGTTGGCACGATGAAGGTATGTCGGACGACTCGTCGATGAACCCGCACAGGCAACGTCTGGCCATCCTCGGCTCGACCGGCTCAATCGGCACCAGCACGCTCGACGTGGTGGCGCTGCACCCCGAGCGCTTCGAGGTCTTCGGTCTCACCGCCTTTCGCCGGGTGGACTTGCTGCTCGAGCAATGCCGCCGCTTCCGGCCGGTGGTGGTGGTGGTGCCCGACGAAGCCCAGGCGCCGCCCCTGCGCGCGCAACTGGCGGCCGCCGGTCTAAAGACCGAGGTGCGCACCGGCGCCAGTGCGCTGGCCGAACTGGCCGCATCGCCCGAGGTCGATGCCGTGATGGCCGCGATCGTGGGTGCCGCCGGCTTGCCGGCCTGCATGGCGGCGGCGCGTGCCGGCAAGCGGCTGCTGCTGGCCAACAAGGAGGCGCTGGTCGTCGGGGGTGCCAGCTTCATGCGCGCGGTGGCGCAGGGCGGCGCGACGCTGCTGCCCATCGACAGCGAGCACAGCGCCATCTTCCAGTGCCTGCCCGAAGACCGCAGCGCCTGGCCGCGCCGCATCGACCACATCGTGCTCACCGCCAGCGGCGGCCCCTTCCGCGAACGCGAGCACGCCACGCTGGCCGACGTGACCCCGGCCCAGGCCGTGGCACACCCGAACTGGGTCATGGGCCCGAAGATCTCGGTCGACTCGGCGACGATGATGAACAAGGCGCTCGAGGTCATCGAGGCGCGCTGGCTATTCGACCTCAAGCTCGAGCAGATCCGCGTCGTCATCCACCCGCAGAGCATCATCCACAGCATGGTGGTGTGTCGCGATGCCAGCGTGCTGGCGCAACTGGGCACACCGGACATGAAGGTGCCCATCGCCTACGGCCTGGCGTTCCCCGAGCGCGTCGAGAGCGGCGCGCCGAGCCTCGACTTCCTGGGCCTGAAGCCGCTGACCTTTCTCGAGCCCGACCGCGCGCGGTGCCCGGGGCTCTTCCTGGCCTGGGACGCGCTGCGTGCGGCCGAGGGCACGACGGCCGTGCTGAACGCCGCCAACGAGATGGCGGTGGCGGCGTTCCTGGAGGGAACCATCCGCTTCACCGACATTCACACGGTCAACGCCGAGACGCTGTCGCGGCTGCCCCCCGCGCTCGGCGCCGACCCCAACGTGGACGACCTCATCGATCTCGACCAGCGCGCCCGCGCCACCGCAAGCCAGGTCATGCGAGGTCTCGCCCGATGATCACCACGGTGCTCGCCTTCCTGCTGACGCTGGGTGTGCTGATCGTCATCCACGAGTACGGCCACTACCGCGTGGCCGTGGCCTGCGGCGTGAAGGTGCTGCGCTTCTCGGTGGGTTTCGGCCGCGTCGTCTGGAGCCGTCGCTGGGGGCCGGACGGCACCGAGTTCACCTTGAGTGCGCTGCCTCTCGGCGGCTACGTGCGCATGCTCGACGAGCGCGAAGGCGAGGTGCCCGAGCACGCACGCCACCGCGCGTTCAACCGCCAGTCGCTGGGCCGTCGCGCGGCCATCGTTGTGGCTGGCCCGCTGGCCAACCTGCTGCTGGCGGTGCTGCTGTATGGCGCGGCGCACTGGATCGGCATTGAGGAGCCGAAGGCCGTGCTGTCGGCGCCGGCCGCGGGCACGCCCGCCTACAGCGCCGGCCTGCGCGCCGGCGACTGGGTGCGCGGCATCGCACCGAGCGGCAGCGCCGAGTGGACCGAACTGCAGTCGATGGCCGACCTGCGCTGGCAGATCACGCGCGCCGCCATGAACCACGAGGACGTGCAGCTCGAAGTGACCGACCGCGACGGCCGCAGCCGCCGCAGCGTCACGATGTCGCTGGCTGACATCGACTCGCGCGATGTCGATGCCGGCTTCTTGCGCCGCGTAGGGCTGGCCGGCAGCTTCAGCGAGCCGGTGCTGGGAGAGGTCGTGCCTGGCGGGCCCGCCGCCACCGCCGGCCTGCTGCGCGGCGACCGCGTGCTGGCCATCGACGGCCAGCCGGTCGTCGAGGCCCTGGGCACGGTCGAGAAAGTGCGCGCAGCCGTCGTCACGGCTGCCGACGGCAGCACCCAGGCTCGCACGCTGCGCTTCAAGGTCGAGCGCGCCGGGCGCGTGATGGAACTCGAGGTGACGCCGCGCCTCGTGCAGCAGGAAGGCCGCGACGGCCCGCGCACCCTGGGCCGCATCGATGCGCAGCCCGGCCAGCCCGGCGAGCGCGTGCTCGTGCGCCACGGCCCGATCGACGGCCTCGTGCTGGGCGCCGAGCGCACCTGGGAGGTGTCGGTGCTGACCGTGCGCATGCTCGGCCGCATGCTCATCGGCGAGGCCTCGATCAAGAACCTCTCGGGCCCGCTCACCATTGCTGATTACGCCGGCCAGAGCGTGCAGCAAGGCCTCGCCTTCTACCTGGGTTTCCTGGCGCTGGTGAGCGTGAGCCTGGGCGTTCTCAACCTGCTGCCGCTGCCCATGCTCGATGGGGGGCACCTCATGTATTACATTTTCGAAGGTGTCACCGGGCGCCCCGTCTCTGACGCTTGGCTGGCCCGGTTGCAGCGCGGCGGCATCGTGGTGCTGCTGGCGATGATGTCCGTGGCGCTGTTCAACGACGTGGCCCGCTTGCTGGGCCTTCACTAGATCCCATGTTTCCTGTCTCTCCTTTGGGCCCGCTGCGTCCGGTCGCCGCGATGGTCATGCTGGTGGCGTCTGGCGCCGTCCTGGCGCAGACCGCTCCGCGTGCCGTCGAACCCTTTGTCATCCGCGACATCCGCATCGAGGGCCTGCAGCGCACCGATCCGGGCACGGTGTTCGCGGCGCTGCCCTTCCGCGTCGGCGACACCTACACCGACGACAAGGGCTCGGCCGCGCTGCGTGCCCTGTTCACCACGGGCCTGTTCAAGGACGTCCGCCTCGAGATCGAGGACGGCGCCACCGTCATCGTGGTCGAAGAGCGCGCGATCATTGCCGCGGTCACCTTCGTCGGCCTGAAGGAGTTCGACAAGGAACCCCTGACCAAGAGCCTGAAGGACGCCGGCATCGGCGAAGGCCTTCCCTTCGACCGTGCGCTGATCGACCGCGCCGAGCAGGAGATCAAGCGCCAGTACCTCAGCCGCAGCCTCTACGGCGCCGAGGTCACGACGACGATCACGCCGCTGGAGCGCAACCGGGTCACGGTCACGTTCACGATGAACGAGGGCGACGCCGCGCGCGTGGCCAACGTGCGCATCCTGGGCACCCGCGTGTTCAGCGAGAAGGAACTGCTCGAGCAGTTCGAACTCACCTCGACTGGCTGGTTCACCTGGTACACGAAGTCCGACCGCTACTCGCGCAGCAAGCTCAACTCCGATCTGGAGAAGCTGCGTGCCTGGTACCTCAACCGCGGCTATCTGGAGTTCGCGGTCGAATCGACGCAGGTCACGATCTCGCCCGACAAGCAGACGATCACCGTCACCATCAACGTGCGCGAGGGCCAGCCCTACACGGTGACGAGCGTGCGCCTGGAGGGCGAATACCTCGGCAAGGACGACGAGTTCCGCCAGCGCGTGCTGCTGCGCCCCGGACAACCCTTCCGGGGCGATGCCGTCACCGAGACCCAGCGCCGCTTCCAGGAGCTCTTTGGCCTGTAC
>JBIJAP010000250.1:0-5558 GCA_044345715.1 Rubrivivax sp. | reverse complement strand
TGCGCATGTAGGCAAAACCGTCCTTCACGAACAGGTCCTGCCCCTCGACGAGCTCCACGCCCATCTGCTGCGCCAGGAAGGCGTGCTCGAAGTAGGCGCTGTTGTACATGCCGGGCGTGAGCACCACCACCGTGGGCTCGTTCACGCCGCTGGGCGACACGTTGCGCAGCGTCTCCAGCAGCAGGTCGGGGTAGTGCGCCACCGGCTCGACGCGGTGCATGCTGAAGAGCTCGGGGAAGAGCCGCATCATCATCTTGCGGTTCTCGAGCATGTAGCTCACGCCGCTGGGCACGCGCAGGTTGTCTTCGAGCACGTAGTACTCGCCGCCCTGGCCGGTATCGGCGCGCACGATGTCGATGCCGCTGATGTGCGAGTACACGCCACCAGGCACCTTGACGCCCATCATCTCCTTGCGGAACTGCGCGTTGTTCAGCACCTGGTCCGCCGGCACGACGCCGGCCTTGAGGATCTCTTGCTCGTGGTAGACGTCGTGGATGAAGCGGTTGAGCGCCGTCACTCGCTGGCGCAGGCCCTCTTCCATGCGCTTCCACTCCGCACCCGGTATCACGCGCGGGATCAGATCGAAGGGGATCAGGCGCTCGGTGCCCGAGCCGTCTTCGTCTTTCGCGCCGTACACCGCGAAGGTGATGCCGACGCGGCGGAAGATCATCTCGGCCTCGGCGCGGCGCGAGCGCATGGCCTCGGCCGGCTGGCGTTTCAGCCACTCGGCGTACACCTCGTACTGCGGCCGCACCGCACCCGCGGCGGTGTTCATCTCGTCGTAAGCCGACTTCATGATCGGGTGTTCTCCATCGGTCTTGGGGTTAGCAACTCGCGGGCCCGCTGCGGCGGCGGCTCGCTGGCGGCATCGAGGCGCCGCGTCTTCACGGCCACGCTCAGCGTGTGGTGGCCGCCGCCGCCACGGATGACGCCGCGCAGGGGCGTCACGTCGCCGAAGTCTCGGCCCACGGCCACGCGCACGTGGCCGCTGCCGGGCACGCAGTCGTTGGTGGGGTCGAGATCGAGCCAGGCGTCGTCGGCACCCCCGCGTTCAGCCGGCACGCCCTGCGTGCCCGGGCACCACAGCTGCACCCAGGCGTGCGAGGCGTCGGCGCCCAGCATCGCAGCCCCGCTGTCGGCCGCGTTCGGGGCGTCTTGCACCGGCGCGTGGGTGAGCAGGTAGCCGCTGACATAGCGCGCCGACAGCCCCCAGGCGCGCAGCACGCCGGCCAGCAGGTGGGCGAAGTCCTGGCAGACGCCGCGCTTTTGCAGCAGCACCTGGGCCAGCGGGGTGTCGATGTCTGTGCTGCGGCTTTCGTACTGGAACTCGGCGTGCAGCCGGTGCATCAGCTCCAGCGCCGCCTCGGCCACCGGCCGGCCGGGCGAAAAGACTCCAGCGCCCAATTCGCGCAGCGCCGGCAGGCGCGGCACGTAGGGCGAAGGCAGGGCGAACTCGGCCGCCGCCACGAAGGGCGCCTCGGCCACGTAGCGCACGCGCGCGGCCACTTGCGCCCATGGGGGCGACGCTGCCGGCTCCAGCGCCGCAAAGCGCGCCCGCACGGCCACGCGGCTGGTGGCCGTGACGCGGAGCTGCCCGTGCGCCTGCGCCAGGCTGAAGTGGCACTGCGCGTTGCCCCAGGCGTCGAGGCTGTCGCGCCACTGCGCCGGGGCCGGCTGCACGGCCAGCGAAAAATCTTCCAGGCGCTGGAAGGCGTCGGCCAGCGGCTTGAGGTGCGCCAGGTGGTGCGCCAGCGACACCGGCGCGGCGTAGTCGTAGCGCGTCTCGTGGCACACGTCCAGGCGCATCGGGCTGGCGGCGGGCATGGTCAGATCCGCTGGTCCTGGCCGCGGGCCAGGGTGAAGAAACGCTCTCCGATCTGGTCGGCCAGTCCGTGGGCGGCCTGCAGCAGCTCGGCGGCCAGGTCGCGCAGCGCATCGGCGGTGGCCGACACGGGCCTGTCTTCCAGCTGGCGCAGCCGCTCGAGCGTGAGGCCGGCGCCCTCGGCCGGCAACAGGGCCAGCAGCGGCAGGTGGGCCTGCGCCGGCCCGGGCAGCTTGGACAGCTCGGTGCGCAGCCGCCGCAGCACGCCGGCAAAGGCGCGCGGGTTGGCGCTGTCGAGCACCAGCACCTCGGTCAGCGCCAGCAGGTCCTCGTGGCGCTGGTAGCGGGCGCGGAAAGTGATGAGGCTGTCGAACTGCTCCAGCAGCAACTCGACGCCGGCCACGCTGGCCAGCGCGCCCAGTGGGCGCTCGGCGCCCGCCGGCCCGAGAAAGGCCTGCAGCCGCATCGTCAGGCCCTGCAGCCGCTCGATCAGCCGGCCCACGGTGAGCAAGCGCCAGCCGTGGTCGCGCGTCATGCGGTCGGTCTGCGCGCCTGTGGCAGCGGCCAGTTGCAGCGCCAGGCGGTCGAGCGCCGGCAGCACCTGCGCCGGCAGCGGCAGCTCGCCGTGCAGGGTTTCGAGCGCGCTGCTAAACCCTTCGCCCATCTGGCGCACCAGCCCCCACTGCTCGGGCGCCAGGCGCTCGCGCAGCGCCATCGCGGCGCGTTCCAGCGCCTGCAGGTTGTAGGCGATGCTGGTGGCGGTCTGCGTGTCGGTCAGCGCGGCCAGCAGCGCGCGCTCGAAGTGGCGCGGGCTCTGCGCGAGCGTGGGCACGCCGTGCGGCGCCAGGCCCGTGCGCACGGCCAGCTGCGACAGCGCGGCGCGCAGCGGCGGCGCCAGCTCGGCGTCGGCGTCGATCAGCATCAGCGTGCTGCGCGCCAGCCGCACCAGCTGCTCGGTGCGCTCGGTGTAGCGGCCGAGCCAGAACAGGTTTTCGCCCGTGCGGCTGCTCACCGGGCGCTGGTGGCTCGCGAGATCGGCCACGCGCAGGCGCTGCGGCAGCATGCTGAAGGCGTCGACGGCGCCCTCGGTCATCACCCAGGTGTCGAGGCTGGTGCCGCCGCGCTGCATGCTGACACTGGCTTCTTCGCGGCGGGCCACGCGCGTCATGCCGCCGGGCAGCACGTGCCAGCGCTTCTGGCCGGGGCGGCCGTCGGCGATGGCGTACACGCGCACCATGGCCGGGCGCGGCGTGACCGCCCCGCCGCCCCAGATGGGTGCGCGCGAGAAGCGCAGGCGGCCCTGCACCGTCCAGGCGTCGGGGTCTTCGTGCACGGGCACGGTGGCCCGTTCGCCGTCGCCGCCCGGGTAGTGCGGGCCCAGGTTGAAGGCCTGCGAGGTGCGCCCGCCTCGTGGGAAGGTGCTGCGCACCACCTTGTCGGCGAGCTGCTCGCGCACGTCGGACCAGGCCGCGGCCTCACCGCACCACCAGGTGGGCAGGCTGGGCAGCGACAGCGGCTCGCCGAGCAGCCGCTCGGCGATGGCCGGCAGGAAGCCCTGCACCGCGGGCGACTCGAGGAAGGCGCTGCCCAGCGCATTGGCCATCACCACCGTGCCGGCGCGAGCGGCCTGCAGCAGGCCCGGCACGCCCAGCGTGCTGTCGGGGCGCAGCTCGAGCGGGTCGCACCAGTCGTCGTCGAGCCGGCGCATCACGCCGTGCACGGGCTCCAGGCCCTCGACTGTTTTCAGGAACAGGTGCTCGCCGCGCACGGTGAGGTCGCCGCCTTCCACCAGCGGCAGGCCCAGGTAACGCGCCAGGTAGGCGTGCTCGAAGTAGGTCTCGCTGTAAGGGCCGGGCGTGAGCAGCACGACACGCGGGTTGGCGTGGCAAGCCACCCCGGCGGCGCGCTGCTGCAGCGCGTCGAGCAGCAGCCTGTACGAGCTGGCGATGCGCTGCACGCGCATCTCGGCAAAGGCCTCGGGGAACTGCCGAGCGATGACGAGCCGGTTGTGCAGCACGTAGCCCAGGCCCGAGGGGCCCTGGGTGCGCTGCGACACCAGCCACCAGCGGCCGTCGGGCCCGCGCGCCAGGTCGAAGGCGACTATGAAGAGGCGCTGCCCGCCCGCCGGCGGCACGCCGATCATCGGCCGCAGCCAGCCCGGGTGGCGCAGCAGCAGCGCCGGTGGCAGCAGGCCCTGGTGCAGCAGCGTCTGCGGGCCGTAGAGATCGGCCAGCGTGCGCTCGAGCAGCTCGGCGCGCTGCACCACGCCGGCCTCGATGGCGGCCCAGTCGGCGGGCTCGATCACCAGCGGCAGCAACTGCAGCGACCAGGGCCGCGCCGACACGCCGGCGCCGGCCGCGCCGGCCGATGCCGCGTCGGAGAACACGTTGTGCGTCACGCCATCGAGGCGGATGCGCTGCTCGACCTGTGCCACGCGGTGATCGAGCTCCTCGGCCACCGACAAGCCCGCGGCCGGCCGCGGCACCGCGGCCACGAAGCGCTGCCAGGCCGGGCGCAGCACGCCGCCGGCGCCGCGCAGCTCGTCCCACACGCCGGGCTCTGGCGGCAGCGCGTGTGACGCGAACGCATGCGCCGCCGCGCCGACGGCCGCAGCGGCCTCGTCCGAGTCACCGAGCGGCAGCGACTCCTGGCCGGGCGTGGGTGTGGCCGACATCACTCAGCGCAACAGGCTCAGGCCGTGCGCAGATCGAGGGTGAACGGCAGCTCCAGGCTCGGCGCTGCCGGCTTCACGTCCATCGTGCCGGGCGTGTGGCCCATACGGACGAAGCGCGCCAGGCGGCGGCTCTCGGCCTCGTAGGCGTTGACGGGGAAGGTGTCGTGGTTGCGACCGCCCGGGTGCGCCACGTGGTAGCGGCAGCCGCCCAGGCTGCGGCTCTGCCAGCGGTCGACGATGTCGATGGTGAGCGGCGCGTGCGGCGCGATGGTGGGATGCAGCGCCGACGCCGGGTTCCAGGCGCGGTAACGCACGCCGCACACGGCCTCGCCCACGCGCCCGGTGGGCTGCAGCGGCAGCGCCACGCCGTTGACGGTGACGATGTGGCGGTTGCTGTTCAGGCCCGTGGCCTTGATCTCGAGCCGCTCAAGCGACGAGTCGACATAGCGCACCGTGCCGCCGGGCGCACCCTCTTCGCCCATCACGTGCCAGGGTTCGAGCGCGTTGCGCAGCGTCAGGTGGATGCCGGCCACCTGCACGTCGCCCACCAGCGGGAAGCGGAAGCTCAGGTGCGGCGCGAACCAGCCGGCGTCGAAGGCAAAGCCGGCGGCTTGCAGATCGGCCACCACGTCGTCGAAGTCCATCTGCACGAAGGTCGGCAGCATGAAGCGGTCGTGCAGGCCGGTGCCCCAGCGCGTCAGGCGCGTGGCGCCGCGGCCGCGGTACGGCTCCTTCCAGAACCAGGCGATCAGCGAGCGCAGCAGCAGTTGCTGCGCCAGGCTCATGCGCGCGTGCGGCGGCATCTCGAAGGCGCGCAGCTCCAGCAGGCCCAGGCGGCCCGTCGGCCCATCGGGCGAGTAGAGCTTGTCGATGCTGAACTCGGTGCGGTGGGTGTTGCCCGTGGCATCGACCAGAAGGTTGCGCAGCGTGCGGTCAATGATCCAGGGAGGAACGCCGCCCTCGCCGTGCATCGCCAGGCTGCGCTCGATCTGCTCGAGCGCGATCTCGACCTCGTAGACCTGGTCGCCGCGGGCCTCGTCAAAGCGCGGGTGCTGGCTGGTG
>JBIJAP010000249.1:0-5573 GCA_044345715.1 Rubrivivax sp. | reverse complement strand
GTGCGAGCGCGCGAAGTCTTCTTCGCGGAAGCCGCGCGCATCGAGCAGCGCCACGGCCAGCGCATCGCCCAGCGCCATCTGCGCCGTGGTGCTGGCGGTGGGCGCCAGGTTCAGCGGGCAGGCCTCTTCGGCCACGGCGCTGGACAGCACGATGTCGGCATGGCGCGCCAGCGTGGAATCCGGCCGCCCGGTCATCGCCACCAGCGTGACGCCCAGCCGGCGCAGCGCCGGCAGGATGGCCGCGAGCTCGTCGACCTCGCCGCTGTTGCTGATGGCCAGCACCACGTCTTGCGGGCGCACCATGCCCAGGTCGCCATGGCTGGCCTCGGCCGGGTGCACGAAGAACGCCGGCGTGCCGGTGCTGGCCAGCGTGGCGGCGATCTTGCGGCCGACGTGCCCGCTCTTGCCCATGCCCATCACGATGACGCGGCCCGGGCAGTCGCGCATCGCCGCCACCGCAGCCACAAAGGCCGCGCCGGCATCGCCTTGCAGCGAGGCCTGCAGGCCCTGCAGCGCGCGCATCTCGATGCCCACGGTGCGGGTGGCCATCGACAAGGCGCGAGCGGCATCGACGGCGGGAGCGGGGGCGTGGTCGGGCATTAGGATGAGGCCAGGGGGTGCTGGAAGCAGCGCTCGGATTCTAGGCACCGCCCCTCGCCCGCCCAGGCCCGCCAACGAACGCTTCACCGAACCGCACCCCCGCCTTGGCATCCACCCTCGAACTGGTTCTGCTGTACCTCGTGGCCGCGGTGCTGGGCGTGGTGGTGTGCCGCTCGCTGAAGCTGCCGCCGATGCTGGGCTACCTGGTCGTGGGCATCCTGATCGGGCCCAACGCACTGGCCTTTGCGCAAGACAGCGCCGGGGTGAAGTACCTCGCCGAGTTCGGGGTGGTGTTCCTGATGTTCGTCATCGGGCTCGAGTTCAACCTGCCCAAGCTCAAGAGCATGCGCACGCTGGTCTTCGGCCTCGGCCTGAGCCAGGTGGTGCTGACCATGTTGGTGACGATGCTCGGCCACTTCATGCTGGTGTGGGCCTACGCCACCGTGCTGCAGGGCACCTGGGAGATGGGCTGGCGCGGCGCCATCGTGCTGGGCGGCGCGCTGGCCATGAGCTTCACCGCCCTCGGCCTGGCCGTGGTGAAGGCGGCGCTGCTGCTGATGCTGCTGCTGGTGGGCGGCCAGCGTGTGATGCGCTGGTGGCTCACGCTGGTGGCGCGGCGCAAGAGCGAGGAGCTGTTCATGCTGAACCTGCTACTCGTGACACTGGGCCTGGCGTATCTGACCGAGCACGCCGGCCTGAGCCTGGCGCTGGGCGCATTCGTCGCCGGCATGCTGGTGGCCGAGACCGAATACAAGCACCAGGTGGAGACCGACATCCGGCCCTTCCACGACGTGCTGCTGGGCCTGTTCTTCATCACCATCGGCATGAAGCTCGACTGGCGGCCGGTGATCGAGCAGTGGGGCCTGGTGCTGCTGCTGACCAGCGTACCGGTGCTGGGCAAGTTCGTGCTCGTGGCGCTGCTGGCGCGCGCCTTCAAGGCCGCGCCGGGCGTGGCGTTGCGCACGGGCCTGTACCTGGCGCAGGCCGGTGAGTTCGGATTCGTGCTGCTGACGCTGGGCGCCGACCGCGGCCTGGTGGCGCCCGAGTGGGTGAGCCCGGTGCTGGCCAGCATGGTGCTGAGCATGCTGGCGACGCCGTTCCTCATCATGTACAGCAATGTCATCGTCAACAAGCTCTCGGCCAGCGACTGGTTGATGCAGTCGGTGGCGCTGACGAGCATCGCCAAGAAGAGCATCGCCAGCGAGCGCCACGTCATCATCTGCGGCTACGGGCGCAGCGGGCAGGCGCTGGCTCGGCTGCTGGCGCAGGAGCGCATCCCGTACATGGCGCTCGACCTCGACCCCGACCGCGTGCGCCAAGCCGCCGCGGCCGGCCAGAGCGTGGTGTTCGGCGACGCCGCGCGCCTGCAAAGCCTGATGGCCGCCGGCCTGGCCCGCGCCGCCGCGGTGGTGGTGAGCTACCACGACACGCCCTCGGCGATGAAGATCCTGGCCCTGGCGCACTCGCACGCGCCCAAGGTGCCGGTGGTGGTGCGCACGGTCGACGACAGCGACATCGACAAGCTCAAGGCCGCCGGCGCCACCGAGGTGGTGCCCGAGGCCATCGAGGGCAGCCTGATGCTGGCCGGGCATGCGCTGGCGCTGGTGGGCGTGCCGATGGCGCGCGTCATCCGCATCACGCGCGACGCCCGCGACGCGCGCTACAGCCTGCTGCGCGGCTACTTCCACGGCGCCGACGACGACACCGTGGCCGAACTCGACCAGGCGCGCCTGGCCAGTGTGACGCTGCCCGAGGCCAGCGCCTGGGCTGGCCGGCGGCTGGAAGAACTCGCGCTGCATGCCGTGGGCGTGGCCGTGGTGTCCGTGCGCCACGCCAGCGGCCGCGTGGCGGTGCCGGCGCCCGAAGACGTGCTGGCCGGCGGCGACACGCTGGTGATCAGCGGCCTGCCCGAGCCGCTGGCGCTGGCCGAGGCCAAGTTGCTGGGGCGGGGCTGACACCCGCTACGCGGGCCATAGGCCCCACGCCATCCGTTCGCCCTGAGCCTGTCGAAGGGCCTCACCCTCCGCTCGCCCTGAGCTTGTCGAAGGGCCCGACCTCCGTTCGTCCTGAGCTTGTCGAAGGGCTCGTGGTGCACAGGGCTTCGACAGGCTCAGCCCGAACGGTGGTTAGCTCAGCGCGAACGGAGGTTAGCTCAGCGCGAACGGAGGTTGGCTCAGCTCTCACGGTGGTTGGCACAGCCCTCACGGTGGTGGACCAAGCCCGAACGGCGGTGGAACCGGTGCTGGGCGCCGCCCGACCGGCGGACTCCTCCGCGTCACCCCACCTCGCCCGGCGCGCGACTGGCCTCGTTGTTGCCGTCCACCAGCACCCGCAGCAGCCGCAGGAACTCGGCCCGCTCGGCACGCGCCAGCGGCGCCAGGATGCGCTGCTGCGCCCGGCGCATCGCCGGCTCCACCTGTGCGCGCAAGGTCTCGCCCTCGGGCGTGAGCAGCAGCTGGCGAACGCGGCGATCGGTGGCCGAGGCGTGCCGCTGCAGCAGCGCGCGCGCCTCGAGCCGGTCGACGACGCCGGCCACTGTGCTGGTGTCCAGCGCAACGCGGCCGGCCAGCGTGCGCTGGTCCAGGCCCGGCTCGTTGGCCACGGCCTGCAGCACGGCGTACTGCACGGGCGTCACGCCCAGCGGCTCGGCCTCTTGCAGGAACAGCGCCACGGCAATCTGCTGCAGGCGTCGGATGTGGTGGCCGGGCAGGGTGTCGAGCTCGACCGCGGCACTGCGCTTGCGTGCACCGGTCGATGACACCGGCGGCGCGTTCGAAGCCGCTGGAGCAACAGAGGTCTTGGCCATGAGCGGCACTCTATCATTGTGCTGATCATCAGCATACTGATAATATCCGCTCCCACTGCTTGATCCGGAGTCCGCCATGCGCGCTGTGAATTCCTCGCCCGAAAGGCCCGTCCTCGTGGCCGGCGGTGGCATCGGCGGCGTGGCCGCGGCGCTGGCGCTGGTGCGCCAGGGCCATGCCGTCAAGGTGCTGGAGCAGGCGGCAGAGCTGGGCGAGATCGGCGCCGGCATCCAGCTCGGCCCCAACGCCTTCAGCGCCTTCGATGCGCTGGGCGTGGGCGAGGCCGCGCGGGGCCGCGCCGTCTACATCGACGAGATGGTGATGCACGACGCGCTCGACGAGTCGCTCGTCGGCCGCATCCCCACCGGCGAAGCGTTCCGCCAGCGCTTCGGCAACCCCTACGCCGTGATTCACCGCGCCGACGTGCACCGCTCGCTGCTCGAGGGCGCTGAGCGCGCCGAGGGCATCGAGGTGTGCACACGCACGCAGGTGCAGTCGGTGCAGGCGCACGACGGTGGTGTCACGGTGCACGACAGCCAAGGCCGCGCCCACCACGGCGTGGCGCTCATCGGCGCCGACGGCGTGAAGTCGGCCGTGCGGCGGCAGTTCGTCGGCGACGAGGCGCGCGTGTCGGGGCATGTGGTCTACCGCGCGGTGGTCGAGCGCGAGTACTTCCCGGCCGACCTGCGCTGGAACGCGGCCAGCATCTGGGTCGGCCCGAACTGCCACCTGGTGCACTACCCGCTGCGCGGCGGCGAGCAGTACAACGTGGTCGTCACTTTCCACAGCCGCGAGATCGAGGACTGGGGCGTCACCGAGGGCAGCCTCGAAGAGGTGCAGAGCTACTTCCAGGGCATCTGCCCGCGCGCCCGCCAGCTCATCGAGTTGCCGCTGCAATGGAAGCGCTGGGCCACAGCCGACCGCGAGCCCATCGGCACTTGGAGCTTTGGCCGCAGCACGCTGCTGGGCGACGCCGCGCACCCGACGCTGCAGTACCTGGCGCAGGGCGCCTGCATGGCGCTGGAAGATGCCGTGACGCTGGGCGAGGCGCTGCGCCGCTGCAACCACGACTTCACGGCCGCCTTCGCGCTGTACGAGCGCTCGCGCGTGGCGCGCACCGCGCGTGTGGTGCTGAGCGCGCGCGAGATGGGACGCATCTTCCACGCCCACGGCGTGGAGCGGCTGGTGCGCAACGATCTCTGGAAGGGCCGCTCGCCCGAACGTTTCTACGATGCGATGGAGTGGCTGTACGGCTGGACGGTGGAGCGCTGCCTCGCCGACTGAACCGCATCGATTTCGCCCCACACCGACCCGCAGCACCCTGCAAGCCCTCTTGAGGACACCGCCATGCAAGACGCCCCACTCGGCCGCCTGGAAGACCTGCCCGCCGACTATGTGGCGCAGATGCGCGCACAGAACCTGGTGCCGCTGTGGCCTAGCCTGCGCGCGCTGCTGCCGCCCACCAAGCCGCAGCCGGCCACGCGCGCCACGCACTGGGCCTACGAGGCCATCCGCCCGCTGCTGATGCGTGCCGGCGAGCTGACGCCCATCGAGAGAGCCGAGCGCCGCGTGCTGGTGCTGGCCAACCCGGGATTCGGCGGCGGCAGCATGCAGGCCAGCGCCGCCATCTACCTGGGCATGCAGTTGCTGCTGCCCGGCGAGTGGGCGCCATCGCACCGCCACACGCCCAACGCCGTGCGCATGGTGGTCGAGGGCGAAGGCGCCTGGACAACGGTGGACGGCGAGCAGTGCCCGATGCAGCGCGGCGACCTCATCCTCACGCCCACGGGCCTGTGGCACGAGCACGGCCACGACGGCGCCGCGCCGGTGATCTGGCTCGACGTGCTCGACCTGCCGCTGGTGCACTACCTCGAGGCCAGCTACCACGTGAACGGCGCGCGCCAGACCGTGGTGCCCGGGCGCAGCGACCGCGCCTACAGCCGCGGCGGCCTGGTGCCGACACCGGTGTTCGACCGCAGCGGCCGCGCCTACCCGATGCTGCGTTATCCCTGGGCCGATGCCCGCGCGGCGCTGCTGGCCCTGGCCGAAGACCGGCCCGACCAGGAAGCGGTGCAGCTGACCTACACCAACCCCGAGACCGGCGGCCACGCCGAGAACATCCTCGGCTTCCACGCGCTGATGCTGCGGCCAGGCCAGGTGCTGGCGCTG
>JBIJAP010000248.1:0-5574 GCA_044345715.1 Rubrivivax sp. | reverse complement strand
GCAGTTTCGGGCGGTAATCGGTCAGCGAGTCGATGGCTGGCAGGTTCGGATAGGCCACCGCAAGCGCCACACCCACCAGCAACAGGAGCGACAGAAGGCCCGCCATCGCCAGGCCGCCCATCACCGCCAGCACGCGGCCGACCCACTGCAGCGCGCTGCGCCGGGGCACGGTAGCGGGCCCAGTCGGGGGGCTTGCGGCGTCGGTCATCGGGTCGGGGTCGGTTGGTCGTGCAACGAGTGAGCCGGACAGCGCCTCGGCCACCGATTGTGTGGGATGCCTGACGGCGCCGGCATCGGCCTGGGGCGGCCCAGAACTCTTGCCTTGGTTTCAGGCTGCGACAGGGGTCAGGACGCATTCGTGACTTTGTCCACAAGCTGCCCGCAAGCGACGCGGGTTGCCCCGGGGCATGCGCTTTCGGCTTGTTTCACTTGTGTCCAGAGGCCACGGAAAACGTCAGGAGCCGACAACGTCAGGCAGTCCTTAACCGACCTTTTTTCTTTGTCGCACAAAGGGTTTACTGCTAGCATTGAAGTAACTTCTTAACAAGCTCGGGGTCAGTGCCGAAGCCCTTTCCCACCGCTCCGACAGCCCGTCGAGTCCGTCCCGCCGCAACCGGCAGGCCTGCCTCGGCGCTATCGTGGGTTCTTCGTTGGGCAGTCGGGGCCGGCAAGGCCGAGGAGTAGGCAACGTGGCATTCCTGGATATCCTGCTGGGTCGCAAGCACCCGCCAGTGATCGGGCTGGACATCAGTTCCTCGAGCGTCAAGCTCGTCGAACTTGGCCAGTCGTCATCGGGCGAGTTCGTGCTTGAGCGATTTGCGTCCGAGCCCTTCGAGAAAGGCTGGATCACTGACGGCCAGATCGAAAAGTTCGACGAGGTCGCTGGTGCCGTGAAGCGGGTGCTGCAGAAGAGCGGCACCAAGACAAAAAACGTCGTCATGGCGATGCCGCAAAGCGCGGTCATCACCAAGAAGATCATGCTGCCGGCCGGCCTGCGCGAAGAAGAAATGGAACTGCAGGTCGAGAGCGAGGCCAACCAGTACATCCCGTTTTCGCTTGACGAGGTCAGCCTCGACTTCTGCGTCATCGGCCCGAGCGTCACCAGCGCAGGCGACGTGGAAGTGCTCATCGCCGCCAGCCGCAAGGACCGCGTGCAAGACCGCCAGGGCCTCGCTGAGACCGCCGGCCTGAAGCCCATGGTGCTCGATATTGAGAGCCACGCCTCGCGGCTGGCGATGTCGCGCGTCGTCAGCGCACTGCCCAACGAGGGCCGTGACGCCCTTGTGGCGCTGTTCGAGATCGGCGCCGACACCACCAGCCTGAAGGTGCTGCGCGACGACGAGATGCTCTACGACCGCGACCAGGCTTTCGGTGGCAGCCAGCTCACCCAGCTGATCAGCCGGCAGTACGGCTTCAGCTTCGAGGAGGCCGAAGCCAAGAAGCTGAGCGGCGACCTCCCTGAAGACTACGAAAGCGCCATCCTGGCGCCCTTCGTCGACAGCCTCAGCCAGGAAATCGGCCGTGCGCTCCAGTACTTCTTCACCAGCACGCCGCACCACAAGGTGCACTACGTGATGCTGGCGGGCGGCACGGCCACGCTGCCGGGCCTGAAGGACCGCGTCACAGACCTCACCGGCTTCGCCTCCAGCGTGGTGAACCCGTTCGAGAACATGCAACTCAGCGCCTCGGTGCGCGAGAGCCGGGTGCGCCGCGAGGCGCCGTCGTACCTGACGGCCTGCGGGCTGGCGATGCGGAGGTTCCTGCAGTGATCCTCATCAACCTACTGCCTCACCGCGAGGTCAAGCGCGCGCAGAAGAAGCGCGCCTTCTTCGTCGGCCTCGGCGGCAGCTTCGTCACCGGCCTGGTCATCGCCGGCGTCTGGTTCACCGTGCTGCAGCAAATGACGGCGGCCCAGACCTCGCGCAACGACTTCCTGAAGGCCGAGATCGCGCGCCTGGACACCCAGATCAAAGATATCGCGACGCTTCGCCAGGAAATCGAGGCACTCAAGGCCCGCCAGGGCGCCGTCGAGAACCTTCAGACCGACCGCAATGTGCCGGTCTACTTGCTGAACGAGCTGACGAAGCAAACCCCTGAGGGCGTCTATCTGACCTCGATCAACCAGTCGGGGCAGACGGTTGCCATCAAGGGTATGGCCCAGACCAACGAGCGCGTGTCGGAACTGCTTCGCAACACCTTCTACAACTCGCCATGGCTGGAGGATCCTGATCTCATCGAGATCAAGGCCACGAACGCGGGCGCGGGCCGGGACGTACGCCGGCTGTTCGAGTTCTCGATGCGTGTGAACATCAAGCGCCCGCAGCCTGGGGCAGCCGCCCCTGTCGCCGCACCGGCTGCCACCCCTGCCGCTGCAGCGGCGAAGTCCTCCTGAGGGCGCCATGGCCAGACCCTCCACCCTCAATTTCGAAGCCAGCCGGCTGCTGGACGGCGCCGCAAGCCAGTTCCGCAACCTCAATCCCAACGAGCCAGGCCAATGGCCCATGCTGCCCAAGGCCGTAGCCTGGGTCGGCGCGACGGTGCTGGCTGTCGTGCTCGGCTGGTTCGGGCTGATCCAGTCCGCCGCCGAGGAGCTCGACGCGGCGCGCACGCTCGAGCCCAAGCTGCAGGCCGACTACGTGTCGCGCTTGCGCCAGGCCGTCAACCTGAACGAGCTTCGCAAGCAGAAGCTGCAGGTGCAGGAGTACGTCACCCAGCTTGAGAAGCAGTTGCCCGGCAAGGCCGAGATGGACGCCCTGCTGTCCGACATCAACCAGGCTGGCCTGGGCCGCGGCCTGCAGTTCGAGCTCTTCAAACCCGGCCAGGTGCAGGTCAAGGAGTACTACGCCGAGCTGCCCATCTCGATCAAGGTCAACGGCCGCTACCATGACATCGGTTCCTTCGCGGCCGACATCGCGAACCTGTCGCGAATCGTCACTCTTCACAACCTGATCATCACGCCGGCCTCGCGCGACTCCTCCGGCAACCTGTCGCTGGAAGCCACGGCGCGCACCTACCGTTACCTCGACGCTGCTGAGATTGCCGAACAGCGGGCAGCCACGGCGCAGAAGAAGGGAGCTCGCAAGTGAAGACTTCGAGCCTTGTTGGCCTAGGCATGGCGTTGTCTATGAGCCTGCTGACCGGCTGCGCTGTCGACCACGACGAGCTGCGCCAGTGGATGGAGCAGCAGCGGCGAGAGATCACGCCCAGCGTCACACTGCTGCAGGCGCCGAAGAAGTTCGATCCCGAACCGTACTCGCAGACGGAGGCCGTGGAGCCCTTCAGCAGCCAGAAACTCAGCGTGGCCCTCAAGCAGGACGCACGCGCGCCGAGTTCCCTGCTGGCACGCCAACTCAACCGGCGCAAGGAACCCTTGGAGGCCTTCCCGCTGGACAGCATGAGCATGGTCGGCAGCGTCACCAAGCAAGGGCAGCCCCATGCCTTGCTGCGCGTGGACGCCCTGCTGTACCAGGTGAAGGTCGGCGACCACATCGGCCAGAACTACGGCCAGATCACCCGCATCAGCGAAACCGAAGTCACGCTGCAGGAAACCGTCGAGGACGCTGCAGGTGAGTGGATCCAGCGCCCCGCAACCTTGCAGCTCCAAGAGAGGGCGCGATGAGGAAACCAGAGGAGAAACCCACGATGTTCCATTGGCCTTCCTGCCGTGCCGCACTGGCGGCACTGGGAACTGCCGCGCTGGCGGTCTCGTGGCCGGGTCTGGCCTGGGCCCAAAACGCGATCCAGTCCATCACCAGCACACAGCAAGCGGGCACCGAGGTCGTGCGCATCGAGTTGTCGCAACCACTGGCCGCCGTGCCAGCGGGCTTCTCGGTGCAGTCGCCGCCGCGGATCGCGATCGATCTGCCCGGGGTGAGCAACGCCATCGGCCGCAACCTCGTCGAGGTCAACCAGGGCAACCTGCGCTCGGTGGCTGTCGCCCAGGCCGGCGAACGCACGCGCCTGGTGCTCAACCTCAAGCAGGCCTCGGGATACCGAGCCCAGATGCAAGGCAACACCCTTCTGCTGGTGCTCGATGTCATCGGCCCCGTGGCTGAAGCCGTGGCTGCGGCGTCGGCGGCAACGCCGGCCCCGAACGCCACCTTCGCACCGGCCCAGAACACCAGCAACCTGCCGCTGCGCGAGATCGACTTCCGTCGCGGCTCCGACGGTGCAGGCCGCGTCATCGTCGGCCTGCCCAGCACCCAGGTCGGTGTCGACATCCGCCAGCAGGGCCAGACCCTCGTCGTCGAGTTCCTGCGTTCGTCGCTGCCCGAAGCCTTGCGCCGGCGCCTGGACGTCGCCGACTTCGGCACGCCGGTCAAGTCGGTCGCCACCTTCCAGAACGGCGATCGCGTACGCATGGTCGTCGAGCCCACGGGCGCCTGGGAGCACAGCGCCTACCAGACCGACAACCAGTTCGTGCTGGAAGTGCGGCCCATGAAGGTGGACGCCAACAAGCTGACCCAAGGCCCGGGTTTTAGCGGCGAAAAGCTCAGCCTCAACTTCCAGAACATCGAGGTTCGGGCGCTGCTGCAGGTGATCGCCGACTTCACGAACTTCAACGTCGTGACCAGCGATACCGTCACCGGCAGTGTCACGCTGCGTCTGAAAGATGTGCCCTGGGATCAGGCGCTGGACATCATCCTGCAGAGCAAGGGCCTGGGCGTGCGCAAGAACGGCAACGTGCTGTGGATCGCACCGAAGGAGGAGCTCTCCGCCAAGGAGCAGATCGAGCTCGAGTCGCGCAAGAAGATCGCCGACCTGGAACCGACACGCACGCAGTCGTTCCAGCTCAACTACACCAAGGCCGAGGACGTGGCCAAGGGCATCACGGGCCAGAACCTCGTGGGTGGCGGCGGCAGCGGCAACAACCAGCCGGGCCGCATCCTCAGCCCGCGCGGCAGCGTGCTGTTCGAGTCGCGCACGAACCAGCTGTTCGTCACCGACGTGCCGACCAAGCTCGAGGAGATCCAAGAGCTGGTCACCAAGATCGACATCCCGGTGCGCCAGGTCTTGATCGAGGCACGAATCGTCGAAGCCGACGACAGCTTCGGGCGCAACCTGGGCGTCAAGCTCGGTGGCACCGACGCCCGCGGCACACCCACCCGGGCCGGCATCAGCATCGGCGGCACATATGACGCCATTGGCGTGCAGACCGGGCAGATCGCCGGGCCGGTGGAATTCCAGCCGTTCTCGCAGTTCGTGAACCTGCCCGCCAACGGCATTGGCGGCGCCAGCGCGGCCACGTTTGCGCTGTCGCTGTTCGGCGCATCGGCCAACAGGTTCCTGAACCTGGAGCTTTCGGCACTCGAGGCCGAAGGCCGCGGCAACATCGTCTCGAGCCCGCGCGTTATCACGGCCGACCAGCGTGAAGCGACGATCGAGCAGGGCGAAGACATTCCCTACCAGCAGGCCACCTCAAGCGGCGCCACCTCGGTGCAGTTCAAGAAGGCCACTCTGAGCCTGAAGGTGAAGCCGCAGATCACACCTGAGGGCAACGTCATCCTCAACGTCGAGGTCAACAAGGACAGCCGCGGTGACCTCACCACCGCCGGCCCGGCCATCAATACCAAG